>NZ_VMLG01000020.1:34443-50720 GCF_013276565.1 Streptococcus sp. 53 | reverse complement strand
CATTGAGTATTATCTTTTCACATTCGGTCTCCTTATATAAAAAAGCGATTCATTTTGAACCGCTTTTTCTTATTTATCTCCCTTGTTACGAATAACAAAGCCTGTTTGCTTTTCACCTGAAGTATTGCGTGGTTTTTTATTATCCTTACGGTAACGTTTTTCCTTATCAAAACGATCGTTTCCACGACTTCCTTTTTTGAAATCATCACGGCGACCACCACGACGGTTGTCTCCACGGCGATTATCACGACGGTCATCTCCACGACGACCTCCCTTAGCTTTACCACCAAAGCCATTACCTGATGGTTTAAATGGTAGTGGTTTTTCACGCGCAATCTCCACTTCTGAAAGGCTATCTGGGTCTTGAACAGTCAGACTCAAGATATACATTGCCAATTCTTCTGGAGTAAATTCGGCAGCTAGCTTACGAGCATCCTTACCAAATTTCTCAAAGTTGGCACGGATAGTCTCATCTGCAAAATCACGTTCGATTTTCTTGAGAGCTACCTGTTTTTTTGCTTGGAAGGCTTCTTCTGCACTTGCAGGTTTGAGACCTTTCATGCGTTTCTTGGTCAAATTTTCAATGATTTGGAGGTAGCCCATTTCATTTGGTGATACGAAAGTAATAGACTGACCTGACTTACCAGCACGACCTGTACGACCGATACGGTGAACATAACTTTCAGGATCTTGTGGAATATCGTAGTTATAGACATGGGTCACACCTGAAATATCCAAGCCACGCGCTGCCACGTCTGTCGCAACCAAAACATCAAGATTACCGTTTTTAAAGTCACGAAGGACACGAAGACGTTTGTTTTGGTCTAGGTCTCCATGAATTCCTTCTGCACGGAAGCCACGGATTTTCAAACCACGAGTCAATTCATCCACACGACGTTTGGTACGACCAAATACGATAGCAAGCTCTGGTTGTTCCACATCCATGAGACGAGTCATAGTATCAAATTTTTCTTGTTCTTTAACTCGGATGTAGTATTGATCAACCAATTCTGTTGTCAATTCCTTAGCCGCAATCTTCACATGCTCAGGTTCTTTCATAAACTGAACACCGATACGTTTGATGGCATCTGGCATAGTTGCTGAGAAAAGCAAAGTTTGACGGCTTTCAGGGACACGAGAGATGATAGCTTCAATGTCCTCAAGAAAGCCCATGTTGAGCATTTCATCCGCTTCGTCAAGGATGAGCGTTTCAATATCTTGTAATTTCAAGGCCTTGCGTTTAATCAAGTCCAAGAGGCGACCTGGAGTTCCCACCACGATATGGGCACCAGATTTAAGAGCCTTAATTTGTTTTTCAATGCTTGATCCGCCGTATACTGAGCGGACTTTGACTCCCTTACTACGACCAAATCGGAAGAGTTCTTCTTGACTTTGGACAGCGAGTTCACGAGTTGGAGCGATGACCAAGGCTTGGATAGTCGCTTCTTCTGTACGGATTTTTTCAAGGGTAGGCAAGCCAAAGGCTGCAGTTTTTCCTGTACCAGTCTGAGCTTGACCGATAACGTCCTTACCTTCAAGAGCCAAGGGAATGGTTTGTTCTTGGATAGGACTGGCTTCTACAAAACCAGCTTTTTCAATCTCTGCTAGCAAATCAGCAGACAAGTTTAATTCATTAAATTTCACGTTTTTCTTCTTTCTAAAGGTGGTGCGAAGCCACCCTATAGGGCTTAGTGTATACTTTTCTTTTTATGACGTATTTTCATATACTGGATACAAAATCGTGTTGCTTCTTTTCCACAAAAGAAAAGTACTGTTTTCTTTGCAACTTATCTAGTATAACACAAGAGAGAAGCAAAAGATAGCCTAATTCCTCTAGAAAATCATGTAAGCGGTTTTTGGCTTTCCTTTTTGATTGAACAACCTAGATAATAAGACAAAGCCAAGGCGATACTATATAAAATGATAAAAACGAACAAGGTTTGTGTGTAAGAATGAGCCATTTTATAAGTCTCTGCTAATAAAATAGGTCCTGCTAAACCAGCCATTGCCCAAGCTGTTAAAATATAACCATGCAGAGCGGCCAATTCCTTGGTTCCAAAAATATCACTGAGATAAGCTGGAATCAATGAAAAACCAGCTCCATAGCAAGTCATCAAAATAGACATAGCGACTACAAATAAAACGGAATCTGTAAAGAGCCAAAGTGAAAGAGAAAAGAAAAGATTGACAAGCAGTAATATACTAAAGGTTAGAGGGCGACCGATATAGTCAGACAAACTCGCCCAGAGCAAGCGACCAAATCCATTAAAAATCCCCAAAACACCCACCATTACTGCTGCATGACTTGTAGACAAGCCAGCCATCTCCTGTGCCATTGGCGATGCCGCTGAAATTAAGCCTAAACCACAAGCTATGTTGATAAAGAAAATAATCCAAAGTATATAAAACCGATTGCTTTTTAGAGCCTGATTTGCAGTCATCCCTTGCGTCAGAGAGTCTGTTTTTTCTTTCCCTGAAACAGATAAAATTGCAAGTTCTTGCTCATTTGGACGCTTAATGAATTGTGAAGCTAGGAGCATGATAATAAAGTAACTTGCACCTAAAATATAAAAAGTTTCTACAAGCCCTACCCCTGCGATGAGATGTTGCGCTATGGGACTAGTCAATAAAGAAGCAAAACCAAACCCCATAATCGCTAAACCTGTTGCGAGACCACGTTTATCAGGAAACCATTTTATAATCGTTGACACAGGGGTAATGTATCCTGCTCCCAAACCAAGCCCACCTAAAATGCCGTAAGCCAGATACAACAACCACAGCTCCTGACGGTCTATTGCAAATCCTGTTAAGATATTTCCACCTGCGTATAGAAAAGCAGATAGACTCCCCATGACTCTCGGACCAAATTTTTCTACCAAACGCCCCATAAATGCAGCAGATAAGCCCAAACAAAAGATTGCTAGACTGAAGGCAAAGGCAACAGAAGCCTGATCCCATCCCGTTTTTTCAATAATAGGGTTGCGATAAACACTCCAAGCATAAGTCGAACCCAGCATTAAGTGTAAAATGACCCCAGCAAAGGCAATAATATAACGATTCGATTTCATAAAACCTCCTATTTTCGAACATTTCTTCTATCTTATATAAAAATAGATAGGATTTTAGTTTATCAAGCTTGTCAAAAAATTACTAGTTTTTTGTCTGGAAAGCGTTTTTATCTTTTTCTGTCTTTTTCGTAGCAGAATTGTGCAAAAGTTTTTTTCTTGTGCTAGAATGAAATGCGAATAGGAGGAACTCTAAATGTTAACTTATGATTTAATCGTTATCGGATTTGGTAAAGCTGGTAAAACACTAGCAGGTAAATTGGCTTCAGCTGGTAAAAAAGTTGCCCTCATTGAACGTAGCAAAGCTATGTACGGTGGAACTTGTATCAACATCGGTTGTATCCCAACTAAAACTTTGCTAGTTGCTGCTGAGAAAGACTTGTCTTTTGAAGAAGTGATTGCTACCAAAAACACTATCACTGGTCGCCTCAACGGTAAAAACTATGCTACTGTTGCTGGTACAGGCGTGGACATCTTTGATGCGGAAGCTCACTTCCTTTCAAATAAAGTCATCGAAATCCAAGCTGGTAATGAAAAGAAAGAACTAACTGCTGAAACAATCGTCATCAACACTGGTGCTGTTTCAAACGTCTTACCAATTCCTGGACTTGCTACAAGCAAGAATGTCTTTGACTCAACAGGTATCCAAAACTTGGACAAATTGCCTGAGAAACTTGGAGTCCTTGGTGGCGGAAATATCGGTCTTGAATTTGCTGGCCTTTACAACAAACTTGGAAGCAAGGTCACAGTCCTAGATGCCTTGGATACATTCCTACCTCGTGCAGAACCTTCCATCGCAGCTCTTGCTAAGCAATACATGGAAGAAGATGGCATTGAATTGCTTCAAAATATCCATACTACTGAAATTAAAAACGATGGTGACCAAGTCCTTGTCGTGACTGAAAACGAAACTTACCGTTTCGACGCCCTTCTTTACGCAACTGGACGCAAACCAAATGTAGAACCACTTCAACTTGAAAATACAGATATTGAACTAACTGAACGTGGCGCTATTAAAGTAGACAAACACTGTCAAACAAACGTTCCTGGTGTCTTTGCAGTGGGAGACGTCAACGGTGGCCTTCAATTTACTTACATTTCACTGGATGACTTCCGTGTTGTTTACAGCTACCTTGCTGGAGATGGCAGCTACACACTTGAAGACCGTCTCAATGTACCAAACACTATGTTTATCACACCTGCACTTTCACAAGTCGGTTTGACTGAAAGCCAAGCTGCTGATTTGAAACTTCCATACGCAGTGAAGGAAATCCCTGTTGCAGCAATGCCTCGCGGTCACGTAAATGGAGACCTTCGCGGAGCCTTCAAAGCTGTTGTTAATACTGAAACAAAAGAAATTCTTGGAGCAAGCATCTTCTCAGAAGGTTCTCAAGAAATCATCAACATCATCACTGTTGCAATGGACAACAAGATTCCTTACACTTACTTCACAAAACAAATCTTCACTCACCCAACATTGGCTGAGAACTTGAATGACTTGTTTGCGATTTAAGTTGAAGTCTCATCTTAACTAACAGCCCTCTGTGGGCTGTTTTTGCTTCTGCGAAACACCAAATCTGTCTTTTCCCTCTTTTATGATATAATAGAAACATGAAATTAAAAACTATTTTGGGCCTTCTTGCTGGGCGTTCTTCCCACTTCATTTTAAGCCGTCTTGGCCGTGGAAGTACGCTCCCAGGAAAACTTGCCCTTCAATTTGATAAAGATATTTTACAAAACCTAGCTAAGAACTACGAGATTGTCGTGGTCACTGGAACTAACGGGAAAACCTTGACAACTGCCCTCACTGTCGGCATTTTAAAAGAGGTTTATGGTCAAGTTCTGACCAACCCAAGCGGTGCCAATATGATTACAGGGATTGCAACAACTTTCCTGACTGCCAAATCGTCTAAAACTGGAAAAAATATTGCCGTCTTAGAAATTGATGAAGCCAGCCTATCTCGTATCTGTGACTACATCCAGCCAAGTCTCTTCGTCATCACTAATATCTTCCGTGACCAGATGGACCGCTATGGTGAGATTTACACAACTTACAAGATGATTTTGGATGCCATTCGTAAGGTGCCTACGGCTACTGTTCTCCTTAATGGAGACAGTCCACTTTTCTACAAGCCAGCTATTCCAAATCCTGTAGAGTATTTTGGTTTTGACTTGGAGAAAAGACCAGCCCAGCTGGCTCACTATAATACAGAAGGGATTCTCTGTCCTGACTGCCAAGGAATCCTCAAATATGAGCAGAATACCTATGCAAACTTGGGTGCCTATATCTGTGAAGGCTGCGGATGTAAACGTCCTGATCTCGACTATCGCTTGACAGAACTAGTTGAGTTAACCAACAATCGCTCTCGCTTTGTCATTGACGGACAAGAATACGGTATTCAAATCGGTGGTCTCTACAATATCTACAACGCCCTAGCTGCTGTGGCTATCGCCCGTTTCCTTGGTGCAGATTCACAACTCATCAAGCAGGGATTTGATAAGAGCCGTGCAGTCTTTGGACGCCAAGAAACCTTCCATATTGATGACAAGGAATGTACCCTTGTCTTGATTAAAAATCCAGTCGGTGCGACCCAAGCTATCGAAATGATCAAACTAGCACCTTATCCATTTAGCCTATCTGTCCTCCTAAATGCCAACTATGCAGATGGAATTGACACCAGCTGGATCTGGGATGCTGATTTTGAACAAATCACTGACATGGACATTCTCGAAATCAACGCTGGCGGTGTTCGCCATTCTGAAATCGCACGTCGTCTACGAGTAACTGGCTATCCAGCTGATAAAATTACTGAAACAAGTAGTCTGGAACAAGTTCTTAAGATCATTGAAAACCAAGACTGTAAGCATGCTTATATTCTAGCTACCTATACTGCTATGCTGGAATTCCGCGAACTGCTGGCTAGTCGTCAGATTGTTAGAAAGGAGATGAACTAATGGTTTATACTTCACTTTCCTCAAAAGCTGGCAATTACCCTTATCAGCTCAACATTGCCCACCTCTACGGAAACCTCATGAATACCTACGGGGACAATGGAAACATCCTCATGCTCAAGTATGTGGCTGAAAAACTGGGAGCCCGTGTGACGGTCGACATCGTTTCTCTCCATGATGACTTTGATGAAAATCACTACGACATCGCCTTTTTCGGTGGCGGTCAAGACTTTGAACAGAGTATCATTGCAGACGACCTACCTGCTAAAAAAGAGAGCATTGACAACTACATCCAAAACGACGGTGTGGTTCTCGCTATCTGCGGTGGTTTCCAACTATTGGGTCAGTATTATGTTGAAGCTTCAGGCAAACGCATCGAAGGGCTAGGAGTCATGGGTCACTACACCCTCAACCAGACCAATAACCGTTTTATCGGTGACATCAAGATTCACAATGAAGATTTCGATGAAACCTACTATGGTTTTGAAAATCATCAGGGCCGTACCTTCCTCTCAGATGACCAAAAACCACTGGGACAGGTAGTCTATGGAAATGGAAACAATGAAGAAAAGATTGGTGAAGGTGTTCATTATAAGAATGTCTTTGGTTCCTACTTCCACGGACCTATCCTCTCTCGTAATGCCAATCTAGCTTATCGCCTAGTCACTACTGCCCTAAGGAAGAAATACGGTCAGGATATCCAACTCCCTGCTTATGAGGACATCCTCAGCCAAGAAATCGCTGAAGAATACAGCGACGTCAAAAGCAAGGCTGACTTTTCTTAAACAAAGTGAAACTATATCAAAGAACTCCACTATCTTGTCGGAGTTTTTTTGTCTTTTCTTTTACCCTTCTCCCTTGCATTTTCTCTCTTTTTTTGCCAAAATAGAGGGGTAGAAAGAAGGTAGCATATGTCTAAATTACAACAAATCGTAACATATCTTGAATCAGAAAAACTAGACGTCGCTGTCGTATCTGACCCCGTCACAATCAATTACCTCACTGGCTTTTACAGTGATCCCCATGAACGCCAAATGTTCCTTTTTGTCTTAGCAGATCAGGAACCCCTCCTCTTTGTCCCAGCCCTTGAGGTTGAGCGTGCAAGTAGCACAGTTTCCTTCCCAGTTGTGGGCTATGTGGATTCTGAAAATCCATGGCAAAAAATGAAACATGCTCTTCCACAGCTTGATTTCAAACGTGTCGCTGTTGAGTTTGACAATCTCATCTTGACCAAATACCATGGCTTGAAAATAGTCTTTGAAACTGCTGAGTTTGAAAACCTCACTCCTCGTATCCAACGCATGCGCCTCATCAAATCAGTTGACGAAGTGCAAAAAATGATGGTTGCAGGTCTCTATGCGGACAAGGCTGTTAAGGTTGGTTTTGACAATATTTCTCTTGATAAGACTGAGACAGATATCATCGCCCAAATCGACTTTGCCATGAAACGTGAAGGCTATGAAATGAGCTTTGATACCATGGTCTTGACTGGTGATAATGCTGCAAATCCACACGGCATTCCAGCAGCTAATAAGGTTGAAAATGACGCCCTTCTCCTCTTTGACCTGGGTGTCCTCGTCAACGGCTATGCGTCAGATATGACTCGTACAGTCGCAGTCGGCAAACCAGACCAATTCAAGAAAGACATTTATAACTTGACTCTTGAAGCTCAACAAGCTGCTCTTGACTTTATCAAACCAGGAGTGACTGCCCATGAAGTGGACCGCGCTGCCCGTGAGGTCATCGAAAAAGCTGGTTACGGCGAGTACTTCAACCACCGTCTCGGTCACGGTATCGGTATGGATGTCCATGAATTCCCATCTATCATGGAAGGAAACGACATGGTCATCGAAGAAGGCATGTGCTTCTCTGTTGAACCAGGTATCTATATCCCTGGTAAAGTCGGTGTCCGTATTGAAGACTGTGGTGTTGTTACCAAGGATGGCTTTGACCTCTTTACAAGCACCAGCAAAGACTTGCTTTATTTTGATTAATATTCTTTGAAAATCTTCCCACAATAAAACGCATAGTATCAAGATTTCAACACCTGATACTATGCGTTTTTCTTATTTGAAAGACTTTTTACTCAGCCTCTTTACTTAATCTTCTTGATACTTTGACTAAGGATAAATCCTACAATCATCCCTACCATATTTTGCATGAAATTTGGTAAAATTTCTGGTAGGGCTGCAGCCCAGCCATTCATCAATGTAGAACCCAAGGCGTAACCCCCTACCATGGCAATCGTTGCTAAGATAAGGCCTAACCACTGAGTTTTTCCTTTAAATCCTGCGAAAAATCCCTGCAAGCCATGGTTGACCAAGCTAAAGAACATCCACTGAGGATAGCCTGATAAGAGGTCAATCAAGAAACCTGCTAGTCCTCCTACTACAGCCCCTTCACGACTACCAAAGTAGAAGGCCGTAAAGAAGACACCAGCATCTAAAAGAGTTAGAATGCCTGTCGGTGTTGGAATTTTTAAGAAATAGCCTAGAACCACAGAAAGGGCGGTTAATAGGGATACAAGGGCGATTTTAGTTGTTTTGGTTTGCTTCATATTGTCTTACTCCATACTGATCTGCTTGTGCAATGGCACGGTAAACGAAAGCCTTAGAGCTTTCTACTGCTGGTAAAAGTTCATCACCTTTAACCAAGTAACTGGCAATGCTAGAGGCAAAGGTACAACCTGCGCCAGCATTTTGCCCTTGAATGACAGGATTTTCTAGGACTGTAAATTTTTGTCCGTCATAAAAGACATCTACAGCCTTGTCCTGACTAAGGCGATTGCCTCCCTTGATAATGACTGCTGGCGCTCCTAATTCATGCAATTTCTGCGCTGCAGTTTTCATGTCTTCAAGGGTTTTAATCTCTTGATCTGCTAGTAATTCTGCTTCAGGAAGATTAGGCGTAATCACACTGACATGAGGGAAAAAGCGAATCAACTCTTGGCAGAGCTCACTGACAGCTACATCATGCGTTTCCTTGCAGACCAAGACAGGATCCAACACCACAGGCACTCCTGGGCGTTGCTTGATAAAGTCCAAAGCCTTCTCAGCTACGCTGACAGTTGGTAAAAGACCAATCTTAATCCCTGCAAATTCCACATCACGCAAACTATCTAATTCATGTTGAAAAATGGTATCGTCAGTTGGAAAGACCTCAAATCCCTTTTCTGTTAAAGCTGTCAAGCAAGTCACTGCTACAAAGCCATGCAAGCCGTTCAAGGTATAAGTAGCCAAATCAGCGGACAATCCACCACCACTAAAAATATCATTTCCAGAAAGTGCTAAAATACGATTATTCTTCATAACGAATCTCCTTTAAATACAAACCATTTGGTGCTGCAGTGGGACCTGCAAGCTGCCTGTCCTTTTTCTCCAAGATGAGGTCAATCTGCTCTACTGGCATACGCTTGTTGCCGATTTTGAGCAGTGTCCCCACCATATTGCGAATCTGTTTATACAAGAAACCATTTCCTGAAAAGGTAAAAGTCAAAAACTGGCCTGTCTCATCAACCCTAAGACTAGCTTCTGTAATAGTGCGAACCTTATCCTCTACACTAGTCCCAGAGGCTGTAAAGCCAGTGAAATCATGGGTTCCTTCTAGCTTTTTGACGGCCTCCTGCATCCTCTCCACATCAAGTGGGTAAGGGAAGTGGGTGGCATAGTGACGGCGCATCGGATTTTTGGGACGTCCTCTATCCACGATAAACTCATAGGTCTTGCTATGCTTGGCATAACGACAATGAAAATCATCCGCCACAAGCTCAATTGAAATCACATCAATATCTTCAGGAGACTGAGTGTCCAAAGCAAAACGGAGCTTCTCCTCATCCATTTGATAAGGCAGGTCAAAATGAAGCACCTGTCCCAGGGCATGAACCCCACTATCAGTCCTACCAGCACCGTGAACAGTAATGGCTTGCCCTTTATTTAACCTGGTCAAGGTTTTTTCAATTTCTTCCTGAACGCTACGCGCATGAGGCTGGCGCTGAAAACCAGCAAAGGCGTAACCATCATAGGAAATAGTTGCTTTATATCTCGTCATAACTTCCATTTTATCAAGAAATTAATCTGTAAACAAGGACCTAAAATAAACACTGTCTGGGTACAAAATTCTCATACTCTTCGAAAATCTCTTTAATCCACGTCAGCTTCCATCTGCAACCTCAAAACACTGTTTTGAGCAACCTGCGGCTAGTTTCCTAGTTTGCTCTTTGATTTTCATTGAGTATCAAAAGTAAAACTTAGGAAACCAATCCTAAGCTCTCTTTTGAAGTAAGTACATGACAAAGATAGAGGTTACAATCAACCAACCTCCTAAGATGGTAAAGACTAGCATGCCATTGTGAGTTAGTAAGCCAATTGCACCTAGAACAAATGGGGTCGTAAAGGCTCCGAAACTACAGCCTAATACAGCAAATGAAGTGGCTTGATTGAGGAGTTTAGCTGGAATTCGTTCAGAGACAAGTTGAAAAACTGTCGTCAAGGCTACACTGTAGGCAAAACCAGCCAGAATGCTTCCTGCTACTACCACCCACAAGGATGGAGCCAGAGCAATCACAATTTGCCCTAAGCCGAAGGTAATACCAGACCAGAGGAGTAACTTTTCCTTAAAGATAGAAATCAAGAAAGAAAAACTCACACCAGCCACAATCCCAATCAACTGCATGACACTAAGGACAAAACTAGATAACTGGGCATCCCCAAGTCCTCTTTCCACCATCAAACTTGGAATACGGATGGTAATAGCTGTATTGGTACAAACTACAACTGCCGCTTCAATAGCTAGAGTAAAAATCAAGCCTTTCATTTCACGAGTTAAACGACTTGTATCCTTCGCTTTTTTCTTGACTTCTTTCTTTGATTTTCCATAAGGGACAAAGAGCAGATAAAGGGTCAGCACCAAAAATCCAGCACTATAGGCTAAGAAAGTAGCTGTCCAACCAAATGCCAACAACTGGCCGACTGCCAAGGTAATGAGAGAAGCTCCAACAACCTCTGCAGAACCACGTAGCCCTAACATCTGAATTCGCGTTTTCCCTTGATAACGCTCACTGATGATAGAAATAGCCTTGGCATTGATCATCCCAAGACCCAAACCAAAAAGAATCCGTGTTCCAAATACAAAAGGATAGGCTTGATACCAAAAGGGGGCTGTTCCACTCAGTGATAAAATCAGCAATCCCAAACTAATTTGTAAGCGCTCAGGAAAGATTTTTTCTAAGAAACCATTTAGTAATAACATAATCATGATTCCAAAGGAAGGCAAGCTCGCCAAGAGCTCAATTTGTTCCTTAGGATAGCCTTGATAATAGTCAAACATAGCTGGCAGGGCACTCGAGATGGAAAAGGATGTAATCAAAACGAGGGAGAGAGCCAAAATACTGGCCCGTTCTAAAAATTGTTTCATGAAATCTCTTTCTATATTTTCTCTTAATCTTCTGTCTCTTTTGATAGTTAGCAAACAAGCAAGAAAAGAAGAAGCCTCTTTAGTGTATAGACTCCTTCTTAAACTCGAAAATGAATCCCTTGTGTCTTAGGATGACTTTCTCTTGATTTGCTTAATAAAGTAGAAGATAAATCCTGCCACCATATAGGCAACAAAGATAATCAGACACCACTTGAACACGACATCCCAACCCTTGTTCACATTCAAAAAGAAGTAAGGGAAAGGATTATCCTTGGCATTTGGAATATTGAGTTTTAAAACCAAACCATTAAAAAGAGCAAAAATCATATACAGCAAGGGTAAAATCGTCCACACAATTGGATCCCAAATCTTGTATTGACCCTGTTTATCAAAAAAGAGGGTATCTGCGAAAAACCAGAGGGGAACGATATAATGGCAAAGGAAATTTTCCAGAGTATAGAAATTAGTCGCAATAGGCGCTAAGAGGAAATGGTAAATCACACAGGTAATCATGATACTCATGGTGACTCCACCTTTTAAGCGCAAGAGACTTGGCCTTTGCCAGTTTTCACCTAAACGGCTCATAACCTTTAGAAGATAGAGGGTAAAAATAGTTACCAAGAGGTTGGACAGAACCGTGTAATAGAGAAGCATCCCAAAACCACCATGCTTGGTAATTTCAAGATAAACTCCCGTAAAAGCCGCTAGAAACAAGAAGATACGGCTATAAAATACAAATTTATAGTGTTTTGACATACTTAAATCTTCTTCACAAACTCTGATTTAAGTTTCATGGCACCAAAGCCATCAATTTTACAGTCGATATTGTGATCGCCTTCTACGATGCGGATATTTTTCACGCGCGTCCCTTGTTTCAAATCTTTTGGCGCACCTTTTACTTTCAAGTCCTTGATGAGGGTAACAGTATCACCGTCAGCCAATTTATTTCCGTTGGCATCGACAGCAACAAGGCCCTCTTCTACATCTGCACCTTCAGCAGGATTCCACTCATAAGCACACTCTGGGCAAACCAGTAGGGCACCGTCTTCGTAGACATACTCTGAGTTACATTGTGGGCAATTTGGTAGGTTGTTCATGGTTTCTCCTTATCATCATTCAGTATTCTTTGAAAATCAAAATTTCTCGAACAGCAACTATTATACCCTAAAATCAGCATTTTGACAAATTTAGAAAAAAACCGATATCCATCTATCGGTTTTTCTACATTTACATTCTTTTTTCAGCTTCTGCTTTGATTTTTTCAACTACTTCTTGAATGTTCAAACCAGTTGTATCAAGGTAAACTGCATCCTCTGCTTGTTTGAGAGGTGAAGTCTCACGATGACTATCCTTGTAGTCACGCGCCGCAATTTCCTCTTTTAGAGTTTCAAGGTCTGTTTCAATTCCCTTGGCAATATTTTCCTTGTAACGACGCTCTGCTCTCTCATCAACAGAAGCTACTAGGAAAATTTTTAATTCTGCTTGTGGCAATACAACAGTCCCAATATCGCGACCATCCATGACAATCCCGCCTTGTTGGGCAATTTCTTGTTGGAGGGAAACTAGTTTCTCACGCACTTCAGGAATTGCTGCAATAGCAGAGACATGATTGGTCACTTCATTTTCACGGATAGGATGGGTAATATCCACATCCCCTACAAAGACAAGCTGTTCTCCAGTTTCTGAACGTCCAAAACTGATTGGATGCTGGTCCAACAAGGCTAGAAGGGCTTCAACTTCTTCTACTCCTAACTGGTTTTGGAGAGCCATATAAGTCGCTGCACGATACATAGCACCTGTATCTAGGTAGGTGTATCCAAAATCCTTGGCAATAATCTTTGCGACCGTACTCTTACCACTTGAAGCAGGACCGTCAATAGCAATTTGAATTGTTTTCATATCGGCTCCTATTTTATTTTTATAACATCACCTGGATTAGCAAACCAAGACCCTGTAGCCATGTGCCCAGGATTTAAGGCCTCTAACTGAGCAATGGAGATTCCTGCACGAGCGGCAATGGCTGCTTCCCCTTCTCCTGCGAGAACTTTAATCGTTCCTTCAGGATTAGCAGCTTCTTCTGAACTACTAGAAGTAGATTCTGGCTCTGAACTCTGCTCAGGCTGGGAACTGCTTGAAGATGAGACTTGTACTATACTTGCATCAGAATCGTGAAAATCTTTCAAGGCTGCCGTGCGATTACTCCCCCCCGTTGATAGATAGATAAGAACAATAATCATCACCACCACAATTACAAAGAAAATACTAGCTAAAATCGTCAAGACACGATTGGCCACTACATCTCTGCCTTGAGTTCTCTTACGACGCTCTGCTCTTGATTCTTCTTGATCATAAATATCTTCTTGCCACGGTTCTTTTTCCATACCCTACTCCTTGTTTTTTTTTACTTTTCTTATTACAATATAAATATGAACATGAAAATCACACTTATACCTGAACGATGTATCGCCTGTGGACTTTGCCAAACTTATTCTGATCTATTTGATTACCACGATAATGGAATCGTGCGTTTTTACGATGATCCTGACCAGCTGGAAAAAGAAATTTCTCCTAGTCAGGATGTCTTAGAGGCTGTTAAAAATTGCCCAACTCGCGCCCTGATTAGAAACCAGGAAGCCTAAATCAATGGCGATAATCCACTCCCTCTAGTTTAGCACATTTCCATGTAAAATTATAGTCTTTTCTCTCTATTTTTTTCTGTAAAATCAGGAAGGTCACTTTTTTCTTTGATAAGATAAAGTGGTCTTTTTTTAGTCTCTAAATAAATCTTACTGATGTACTTACCGAGAATCCCAATGGTCAAGAGTTGAATGCCTCCAAGAAAGAGAATGACAGCCATCAGAGAGGTCCAACCTGACGTCGGATTGCCCAAAATGAGGGTCCGAACCACAACAAAAAAGGTCATTAGTAGAGAAATAAAACAAGATAGGAGACCTGCCACAAAGGCTATAATCAAGGGAAAATCTGAAAAATTAACAATCCCTTCAATGGAGTAGAAAAAGAGCTGCCTAAAACTCCAACTGGTCTTGCCGGCCTGCCTTTCGACATTTGGATAGTCCAGATAGTGGGTTTTAAAGCCGACCCAGGCAAAGAGCCCCTTTGAAAAACGATTGGACTCGGTCAAGCTTAAAATAGCATCGACTACAGACCGTCTCATCATGCGAAAATCACGGACACCTGAGGGCAAGGCTACTGGGCTAATTTTTTGCATAAGGCAGTAAAAGAAATCAGCACAGAAACTACGAAAGAAGGGTTCTCCCTCCCGACTAGTTCTCCGGGTCCCAACACAGTCTAAGTCTGCATTCTGGTCTAGTAAGTTTTTCATCTCAAGCAACATACTAGGAGGATCTTGGAGGTCTACATCCATCACTACCACCAAATCTCCTGTCGCATATTGTAAGCCTGCATAGAGAGCTGCTTCTTTGCCAAAATTTCGAGAGAAAGAAATATAATGAACTGCCGAATTTTGCTCCCGATAGGACTTTAAAAGTTCCAAGGTTCCATCACTTGATCCATCATCGACAAAGACATACTCGATTTCTGTTTCCAAATCTGGAAGTAAAGCTTCCAAAGCCTGATAAAAAAGAGGAAGTACTTCCTCTTCGTTTAAACAGGGGACAATGATTGACATCACCATCTTAGTCTTCAAATCCATTTGGATGCTTACTTTGCCAACGCCATGCGTCTTCACACATTTGGGTGATGCCGAGTTCTGCTTCCCAGCCGAGTTCTGCTTTGGCTTTTGCAGGATCTGAATAGCAGGCCGCGATATCTCCTGGACGACGGTCTACGATGCGGTAAGGAATTGAGCGTCCTACTGCTTTTTCCATGTTTTGGATAATTTCAAGAACAGAATAACCTTTACCTGTTCCAAGGTTATAAACGTTTAAACCTGAACCTTTTTGGATTTTTTTCAGAGCTGCAACATGACCTTTAGCCAAGTCGACAACGTGGATATAATCACGAACACCAGTTCCGTCTTCCGTATCGTAATCGTCTCCAAACACTTGCACTTGCTCTAATTTTCCAACGGCTACTTGAGTCACATATGGCAAGAGATTGTTTGGAATACCGTTTGGATTTTCTCCCAAATCTCCGCTCTCATGAGCTCCGATTGGGTTGAAATAACGAAGTAAGACCACATTCCATTCTGAGTCCGCCTTATAGATATCGGTCAAAATTTCCTCTAGCATAAGCTTAGTACGGCCGTATGGATTGGTCACTGAAAGTGGGAAATCTTCCAAGATTGGCACTGTATGAGGATCTCCGTAAACTGTCGCAGAAGAACTGAAAATAATGTTTTTACAGTTGTTTTCTTCCATGACCTTCAAAAGACTAACAGTTCCAGCGATATTGTTGTCATAGTAGGCAAGAGGAATACGGGTAGATTCACCAACAGCCTTCAAACCAGCAAAGTGAATGACCCCTGTTGGTTCTTCTTGCTTGAAAATATCTCTGAGGGTATCGGTGTCACGGATATCTGCCTCATAGAAAGGCACTTCAACTCCTGCGATTCTTTCAACAACTTCTAAACTTTTGCGATTGCTGTTGACAAGGTTATCCACCACAACAACCTGATGACCTGCTTGGATTAACTCAATAACAGTGTGGGTTCCGATAAAACCAGCTCCACCTGTTACCAAAATCTTTTCTTGCATCTTCTTTCCTCGATTCTCGGATTATTTTTTCTTATTTTACCATTTTTGATAGGGAATGTCATTTGCCATCCTAGAGGGTAAGATAAAATTTCAGTAAAATGCTTATACTCTTCGAAAATCTCTTCAAACAACGTCAGCTTCGCCTTGCCATAAGTATGGTTACTGACTTCGT
>NZ_VMLG01000020.1:0-34390 GCF_013276565.1 Streptococcus sp. 53 | reverse complement strand
CAACCTCAAAACAGTGCTTTGAGCAGCCCACGGCTAGCTTCCTAGTTTGTTCTTTGATTTTCATTGAGTATTATTCGCTTTTTACTCGTTTGACATAGTTCTCAATTGGGTAGTTTGCTGGGTCTAAGGTCATTTCCCTGCCTTGGATTAGTTGAGCTAGATGGTAACCAATGATAGGACCCGTTGTGAGACCTGATGAACCTAGTCCACTGGCTGCATAGACACCTGCTAAGCCAGGTACTTGTCCAAAGAAAGGAGAGAAATCACTGGTATAAGCACGGATTCCCACACGCTCAGCCCTTGAAGTAGCTTCTGCTAAACTAGGATAGTGAGGCAAGGCCGTGTCCTCCATTTGCTGGAGTAAGGTTTCATCTACCGTCAAATCAAACCCCATGTCATTTTCATGAGTAGCGCCTAAGGATAATTTCCCACCTGCAAAAGGAATCAAATCCCACTCCCCTTCTGGCATAACCACAGGGTAATCTTCCATGTCTTGGGCCAGCTGATAATCTCGGAGTTGTCCTTTTTGAGGACGGACATCCACAGCATAACCCAAGGGTTCTAACAAGTCCCCCAACCAAGCTCCAGTCGCCAAAATAACCTGATCAAATACCTCTTCGCCAATCTGGTATCCTGATGCTAAAAGTGTTAGAGTCACTTTTTCTTTGACCAGCTTGACCTGACTGGCTTCCAGCAAACGAGTCACTAATAGTTGACCATCTACTCTCGCTCCACCATAAGCATAGAGCAAGCGGTCAAATCCCTGCAAACCAGGGAATAATTCATTTGCTGATGCTTGGTCCAGAATGGCTAATTGCCCTATCAAGGGAGATTCTTCTCTGCGCTGGAGGGCTAGTTGATAAAGTTCTTCCAACTTGGATTCATTCTTTTTCAAGAGAAAGACTCCCGAACGTTGGTAAAAGTCGATTTCTTGCCCTGACTTCTCTAAATCAGCCAACAAATCCACATAAAAATCAGCCCCCAAGCGCGCCATCTTGTACCAGGCTTTATTGCGGCGTTTGGAAAACCAAGGACTGATAATTCCTGCTGCGGCCTTGGTAGCCTGACCCTGTCCATGGTCAAAGACGGTTACTTCTAGGTCACTTTCTTTAGAGAGGTAGTAGGCTGCTGTTGCCCCCACAATTCCTGCTCCGATAATGGCAACTTTTTTCATTATTTTCACTTTCTAACTAGATATGGTGGAAAGGATTGGTCGATGCTTGACTAGGTACAATATCAATTGTCCAGCCATTTTCTCCTTTCCATTGATTAAGAAGCTCTGCAATTTTTTCCACAAAAAGCACTTCGATATAGTGACCTGGGTCCAATGCCAACAGGCCATCAGACAGCATATCCTGAGCAGTATGGTAGTAAATGTCACCAGTGATATAGACATCCGCTCCTTTAGCTAAAGCATCCTTATAGAAAGACTGACCGCTTCCACCACAGATGGCCACTCTTGAAATAGGCTTCTGCAAGTCATTCTCTTGATAATGCACCATTCGAAGACTATCTAGAACAAAGACTTGCTTGACATTCTGGGCCAATTCCCCAAATGTCTGAGGTTGAACATTTCCAATACGACCAATTCCACGTTCTGGACCTGTCTCCTGTAGATAAGTTGTCTCCTCGATTCCTAGCATCTGGCAGAACCAGTCATTTAGGCCATTTTCAACGATGTCAATATTGGTATGGCTGACATAAACTGCGATGTCATGCTTGATGAGGTCGATGTAAATCTGATTTTGTGGACGGCTAGCTACCAAATCCTTGATCGGACGGAAAATCGGCGCGTGCTTAACAATAATCAAGTCTACACCCTTTTCAATGGCTTCAGCCACCGTTTCTTCACGAATATCCAGAGCAACCATGACACTTTGGATATCCTTGTCCAAAGTTCCAATTTGCAGGCCACGACTGTCTCCCTCCATGGAAAACTCCTGAGGGCAAAAGGCTTCATATGCATTAATTACTTCACTTGCTAACATGGAGAACCTCCTTGATGGCTTGAATTTTATCTACAAGAACTTGACGTTCCTCCAGATTTTTTTCTGGAATTTGGTTAAGGGCAAATTCTAGCTTAGCTGCTTCTTTTTGCCATTTTTGGACAAAGACTGGACTGACCTCTTTGGACAAGAAAGGTCCAAAGCGAACATCACTGGCTGATAGCTTCATTTGTCCTGCTTCCACCACAAAAATCTCGTAAAACTTGCCAGCTTCTTCTAGAATACTTTCTGCTACAATCTGAAAACCATTGTCTTGCAACCAGATACGCAAATCATCTTCACGATTATTAGGCTGGAGAATCAAACGTTCTACATTAGCCAGCTTGTCCAAGCCTTCTTCTAAAATCCTAGCAATCAAGCGTCCGCCCATCCCTGCGATGGTAATGACAGACACTTGGTCTGCCTCTTCAAAGGCTGCCAAGCCATTTGCTAAACGGACTTGGATTTTCTCCTTTAACCCGTGACTTTCAACATTTTTAACCGCGGACTGATAGGGGCCTTCCACCACCTCACCTGCAATGGCACTTTTGATTTGTCCTCTTTCGACCAACTCGATAGGCAGATAAGCATGGTCACTCCCCACATCTAGTAAAATGGCTCCCTGTGGCACAAAGGAAGCCACCAATTCTAATCTCTTTGAAATCATCTTCTCTCACTTTCCAAAACTCTATTACTTCTTATTATACCACATTTCAGCTAGCTATCTTGTACCTAAAAAGACCGCAATCCACAGATTGCAGCCTTTCTTTATTTTCTGGCTTGATAGCGACTAGTCAGGATGAAAATTACGGTAAAGACCATCATCATGACACCATAAACAAGTAATGTTTGTCCTGTAAGTGTCGAAATTTCAAGTAATTTTTGAATTCTTGGGAAGAGAGCTGTGGCTAGGAAGCCTCCTACTGACCAAACAATCAAGAGGACACGCCAGAGGGTAAATGGCATGCAGGCTCTAAATACGGATAAGAAACCAATTGACCCCAAGAGATAATAGAGGAGGGTTGAGATTTCTATCTCAGACCAACCTTGACTACTTCCAAATATTTTCACAAAGAGAACGCTGAAGACGACCATGAGAGCACTTGGTAGAGCACGAAGCATGGATCTTCTGAGGAAGTTTGGCTCGACAGGTTTGATATTTCGCTCAAAAGTCAGAACGAATGGTGGGAAACCTTCCACAAATTGGTCAATCATGGTAATCTGGATTGGAATGAAGGGGAAAATCAAGATCCACTCAGACCGACCTAGTAAAGCACTGGAGATACAGATAACTGCGAGCAAGAAAGAATAGATGGTCTTTATCAAGAAAATCGGTGCGATATGGGCAATGTTATTGACCACACGACGACCTTCAAAGAGAATCTCAGGAACATCATTAAAGTCAGAGTTCAAGAGAACCAGATTGGCAATTTGTCGAGTCGCCGGATCTCCTTCCGCCATTACGATGGAACAATCTGCCTCACGAAGAGCCAGGATATCATTGACTCCGTCCCCTGTCATAGCCGTTGTATGCCCTGCTTTTTTCAGCGTTTGGATGATGAGTTTCTTTTGATGAGGGGAAACACGTCCGAAAATAGCTGTCTCCTCAGCCATAGCAACCAATTCCTCATCTTCGATTTTCGAGCAATCTACATAGCTGTGGTAGTCCGCAAAACCAGCCTTCTGGGCAATACTTGAAACAGTGACTGGATTATCACCAGAGATAATCTTGAGTCCCACTTCCTGAGAACGGAGATAGTCCAGCGTCTCTGCTGCTCCCTCCCGAATGGGGTCCAAGATTTCCAGAAAGGCCAGAGCCTGAATATCAGATGGTTTCTGTGGTTTGTGATGGTCTAATTTCTCCTGACTGAGAGCTAAGACCAAGACACGTGACCCTCTCTCCAAGGCCTCTCTGGCTTCAGGGACCTCAGAATCCAGCAACATCTCAGGTGCACCTAAGAAAACTGTTCCCAAACCTTCTAACTCTATGGCTCCCCACTTGCGGTCGCTAGAGAAGGGAAGATTCGAAAGCATAGGATAGGCTACTTGGCCTTGGAAACGCTTTCGAATAGCTTGGGCAGTTGGATTTTTATCCTCACTATGGGCCATATAGCTGGCCAAAATGCTGGCAATAGCCTCTTCACCGTAAGTTTCCGTCAGTGGAAGAACAGCCTCCACCTGCATCTTTCCTTGGGTGATGGTACCCGTCTTGTCCAGACAGAGCATATCCACACGCGCCAAGGTCTCAACAGAGTACATTTCCTGAACCAAGACCTTTTTCAAGCCCAACTTAATCACCGCTGTCAAGAGCGAAGTGATGGTCAAAAGGGCAATTCCCTTGGGCAACATTCCCAGTAGGGCTGTCGACGAATTTACAACGGACGACTTAAGAGGCAAGCCTTTTAAAAGCAAGGCTTCTAGCAAGAGAGCCAGACCAAAAGGAATGATAATTTTTCCAGTAAAACCTGCTAGCTTGTCCAGTGATTTCATGATACGAGAGTTGATTGGTTTAACGGTCTTGGCTTCCAGCATGAGTTTGGCAGCATAGTTGTCTGCACCGACATGGTGAACTTGAGCTAAAACCGACCCACTAGCTAGGAAACTTCCTGACAACAGCAAGGCATCAACTTCCTTTTGCACCAAATCACTTTCCCCCGTCAACATGGCTTCATTGACTTCCGCAAAGCCTTCCAAAACCAAGGCATCACTGGGAATCTGCTCTCCAGCAGACAAACGAATGACATCTCCTAACACCAATTCTTCAGGATTCAGAGCCACTTCTTGACCATCACGAATGGTTTTGACCTTTTCCTTGGTCATAAGATTGAGCTTGTCCACCATGTGTTTGGCTCGTAGCTCAGTCACAATTCCAGAAAAAGCGTTAAAGCAGATAACAGCAAAGAAGACCAAATTGCTCCAAGCCTGCACAAAGACTAGTGCCAAAGCAATGGCAAAGTTCAAAGCGTTAAAAAGAGTAAAGACATTTCGTTTGATGATTTGCCAAGTGCTGGTACTGGCCGAAGCAGTAAAATCATTGACCAAGCCCTTAGCCTGTCTTTCCTTGACTTCTCTTTGGGTTAATCCCATAATCTTATTTTTATCCATAAATTCTATCATATCATTTTTTCTAAAAGAATTCTAATCTCATCCCAAATCTGCACCTAGTTAAGGGAAAAGTTTGCCAGCCCTCCTTTGATAAGGTATAATAATAACAAGAAAATAATCGAAGGAGATCGCATGTTTTATACTTATTTACGTGGATTGGTTGTCTTGCTCCTATGGTCCATCAATGGCAATGCCCACTATCATAATACAAATAAAATTCCTAATCAAGATGAAAATTATATTCTGGTTGCACCTCACCGCACTTGGTGGGATCCAGTTTACATGGCCTTTGCGACCAAGCCAAAACAGTTCATCTTTATGGCAAAAAAAGAACTCTTTACCAACCGTATTTTTGGTTGGTGGATTCGTATGTGTGGCGCCTTTCCTATCGACCGTGAAAATCCTAGCGCCTCAGCCATCAAATACCCTATCAATGTTCTTAAAAAAAGTGACCGCTCTCTCATCATGTTTCCAAGTGGGAGCCGTCACTCAAACGATGTCAAGGGTGGCGTAGCCCTGATTGCCAAAATGGCCAAGGTCCGTATCATGCCGGTTACCTATACAGGTCCTATGACCTTGAAGGGCTTGGTTAGCCGTGAGCGTGTTGATATGAACTTTGGAAATCCAATCGATATCTCAGATATCAAGAAAATGAATGATGAAGGCATTGAAACAGTCGCCAATCGTATCCAAGCAGAATTCCAACGTCTGGATGAAGAAACGAAACAATGGCACAATAATAAAAAACCAAATCCACTCTGGTGGTTTATCCGCATCCCTGCCCTCATCCTTGCCATTATCCTCGCTATCCTAACCATCATCTTTAGCTTTATCGCAAGCTTTGTATGGAATCCAGATAAAAAGAGAGAAAACCTTGGTTAAATAAATACAACAATCCCTTGGCAAAAGCCAAGGGATAAATCTTTTATTCGATTTTCCATTTTTGGGCCAACCAGCTAGAAAAAGCTAGGAATCGCTCAGCTACTTGTTCGTGGTGTCCATAAGGGTCAAAGACAAACTGGCTGTTCGGATAGCGTTTCTGAAGACTGGTATGGATCTGCTCAGCATAGACTGGTGCTTGAACCAAGCGATTAGTATGGTGTGCTCCTTCTGTTTGACCATTTTGTAAATAGAGCAAACAGTCCAAATTTTTCACATTTTCTTCCTTGCAGTAAGTCACAAAATCAGGATACCAAAAGGAACCGCAGATGGAGAAGACACAGGAAACCTTGTCAAAGCTGAAAAGACTGTAGACTGCCACCAAACCACCTAGTGAGTAGCCTCCATAAGCAAGGCGTGCTTCATCCAGCCGATAAAGCGACTGCAACTTGTCTAAAAGACCTCCAAACAAATGATCATGATAGGCGTTGGCCTGACCTCCAAAATCTGGAGCTCCATCTCTCAGAGCAGCTGCCTTCCATGGAGTGTAATCATCTAGGCGATTTTTAGAGGTCAAGCCCACTAAAATCACAGATTCTGAAAAGGACGATAATAAGCCCAAGTTTCCATCATTCAATAAAATAGCCGGATAGGTTTGATTGGGGTCGTAGTTAGAAGGAAGGCTGATTTTGACTTGAATTCCTTCCCAATCAAACTCATTATTTATTGATAAAGTCATTGATTTTCTCAAGGGAATCAATCACTGCTGGACCATAGTCCATCAACTCATCGTAAGAGATGGTCATGATCTTTTGATTCTTAATAGCAGCAACGCTTTCCAAAACAGCATTTGCCTTCATCAACTCTACTGCTTTTTCATCCAATTTTTTATTGCGATCGCTGGTTACATAGATAATCAATTCAGGATCCATTGACACGAGATTTTCCAAGGTTAAGCCTGATGTCCCCGTAGCAACGTTTGTATAACCAAGTTGGTTCAGCAAACTTTCTTGCAAAGCAGACTTGTAGGCACCGAAGGTTTCATCATTATAAGCAACCATAATCAAAGCCTTTTTCTTTTCACCTTGGCTTGCTGGATTTGCTTTCTTAACAGCGTCAATTTTAGTTTGTAATTGGGCTGCGTATTCATTGGCCTTGTCCTGAACATTAAAAATCATTCCAAGATTTTTGACATCTTCTACGATATTCCCCAAATCTTGCTGAATCGTTGAGAGAGAAGCTTTTTGAGTATAAACTGGGATTTTATTTTCATTCCAAGTGCTAACTGTCCCCAAGGATTTTTCAGAAAACATCATGTTTCGACCCATCACAGCGTCTGGCTCATAAGAAAGGACTGTCTCCTGTGAGACTGTTTTTTTATCCCCAATTTGAGGAATCGTCGCAATCGCGTCCTTGTATTTGTCCGTCACAGCATTGTCTGGATTGAGCATGCCAACAATTTTATCCTTCAACCCCAACTCCAATAAGATTTCAGTGGTTGAAAGATTGTTGGTGATAACTTTTTCAGGTGTCTTTTCAAAAACTTGTTCTACTTCATTTCCTTTAGCATCATAGGTTTTGACAGTTAGTGGATAAGTCGTCTCTGTGCTCGCCTTTTGACTTGTTTCTGTGCTAGATTGTGTGGTAGCTTTTTCTGTAGTAGTATTGCCACAAGCTGCCATGGCTAGGGTAGCTACTGTTACCAGTAAAATGCTTAGTGTTTTTTTCATCTTGTTTTCCTTTTCATTCTTATAAATAGTGAATCATGGCTTGCTGATCCTTGGTCCAAGTAACCTGACTTTGAACTCCGTATACAGTTTGCAATGACTCAGGGGTGATGGTCTCCTTTGGAGTCCCTTGGTAAAGGATTTCCCCCTCTTTCATCAGATAGAGATAATCCGAATAGCGACAAGCAAGTTGAATATCATGCAGGACAGCTAGAACATTGACCTTGAGATTTTTCACAATGGCCAACAAGTCTAGCTGATACTTGATATCCAAGTGATTGGTTGGTTCGTCCAGCAGTAAGAGAGTCGGTTCTTGCGCCAAGGCGCGTGCTAACAAGACTCGCTGTTTCTCTCCTCCCGACAGGGACGAATAGAGACGAGTTTTCTTCTCGAGCATATCCACCTTAACTAGGGCATCTTGAACGAGCGTAAAATCCCTTTCCCTTTCCTTCTGTAAAAAAGAGAGGTGGGGAGTTCTTCCCAGCAAGACGATTTCCTCAACTGTACAATCAAACTGCAATTGATTAAACTGGGTGACAACTGCCATTTGCTTGGCTGTTTCTTTGAGTGACCAATGCTCCAGCGGCTTTCCATCTAGGCTTATCAAGCCTTTGTCCGCCTTTTCCTGACGATAGAGGAGTTTAAGTAGACTGGTTTTCCCGCTTCCATTTGGTCCTAATATCGTGTGAAATTGATTCCCTTCAACCTTAAGAGAGACTCCTTTGAGAATTTTTTTCTCTCCCAGTCCAAAATGGATGTCCTGACAAATCAAGTCCATATCAGACCCTCACCTCCCTTCGCCTACCTCCAACAATATAGATAAAGAAGGGAGCACCTACTAAGGCTGTGAAAATACCAATAGGAAGCTCTGCATTTGGAATGGTGATACGAGAGAGTACGTCTGCCCAGATGACAAAGAGGGCACCCAGTATGGTCGCAACAGGAAAAAGTCTCCTGTAATTCGTTCCTACTAACCCTCGAGCTAAATGTGGAGTAATCAGACCGACAAATCCAATAATCCCACAGGTTGCCACTAAGACTGCTGTCAGCACAGCCACCATGGTCACATAAAGATACCAATAAAAGCGTAAGGGAATCCCCAAAGTTAAAGCATCCTCATCTCCCATCATCATCGCATTGAAAACACGATACTGAGTAGAGAAAAATAGAAAGGCTATTCCTACTACTATAGTTGGCAGGACCAAGTCTGCCCAGGAAGTCCCAGCGAGCGACCCCATTGTCCAAAACTTAATGGTCATCACACTATCCGCATTAGCGCCAACTGAGATAATAAAGTTTGAAAAAGCTAGAAAGAGAGCGTTGACCACCGTTCCCGATAAGATCAGACTGGAAGTCGTCATCCTTCCCTGCATAGAGGCAATGATGAGAACAGCAATTGTTGCCAAAATAGCTCCAAGAAAAGCTCCAAGGCTAATCATCACTTTTAAACCAAGAATGATGCTCAAGGTTGCTCCTAGAGTTGCACCAGCAGAGATGCCTAAGACATAGGGCTCAGCGATGGGATTGTTCACTGTAGACTGCATCACGCTACCACACATAGAAAGGCCTGATCCTACTATCAGACCTAACAATACTCGAGGGAATCTCATGTTCCATACAATGGCAAGAGTGGACTTGGAAACCTCTCCTATCTCAAGAGGAAATCCTAACCTACTCAAAATAATCCGATAGGTATCTCCTAGATCAATCGCAACAGATCCCATTGAAACTGCTAGAAAGAGAGAAATCCCTAAAATACCTAGCAAAACACCTAAAAGTAACACAAATTTCAGGTCTTGTCGGCTTCCAGAAAATTTGGAAAGCATGCAAACCTCCTTTGATAGAATCTTAAAAATTTAGAAAATTCTCATGAAAAGTATACCATATTTTCAACAATGGAACAAGATGAGAACAAATGAATATAGTTGGTTTTATTGTGCTAGGAACCGTAACCGAAGATAATACTTGAGTATACCAAGGTAAGGTGACAACTCAAAAAGCCCTCTGAAAATCAGAGAGCTGATTTGAGCCCGGGCTAAAATCCTAGTGAAACAAAAAAATCTACACGGTCAGCAAAGTCTCTATCGTGCCATTTTCATACATGATGTATAGTCCAAGTAGAATGAATACTAAGGGCACAATGATTCGCTCGTATTTTTCAATTGTCTCGAATATTAAGGGAATAGAGGATAACACCCGACTAATCTCGCATAAGATAATTATGCCGATTACAAACACAAGCAAGGCCACGAGGGTCTGTGACCAATCTAATGAAGCAAAATAAGGTATATAGATACCTAAATTATCTCCGCCAGACGCAATTGTTAGCAATGTAACTGTCCAAAACAGTTGATTTGCCTTGCTTTGTTCTAATCTTTCAATAATTTCTTCCTCTTCTTCCTCTTCTTCCTCACCTTCTCCAACAATTGCAAAGCGAATCCCTAAATAGATAGGGATTAAACCAAGCAATCCAACCATCCATTCTTCAGGCACGAAATTAACGACATAAGCAGCAACTAAACTCGCCCCTACAAGTAAGCCTGTGCCTAGATATTGCCCCGCATAAATATGCCATTTTTGTTTATTCTGTGATAGCTGTGCAAATAAAATAAATAAAATAATTAAATAATCGATACTGGTGGAAATATAAACACCAATAGCAGATATGATTGTCTGTCCCATAAAAAACCCTCCTGTATTAGTCAGTAATAAATCAGCAGATTTTAGGCGAGCACAGACACATTAATTTAGCTATCGCTAGTGGGTAATTTCGAACATAGGAAAGCATTTTACTCCTCCTCAAAACGTAGTTACAAAGTAATTTCTAACTGGAATTAGGTGACTACTTCTATGTAAAGTATAACATACTATACTTTACTTCGTAAAGTGTGGGCTCTCCGAGTAGATACGCACCTTTATGGTGTCATTAGCTGATACCATTTGAGGTTTTTGTAGTCTCCAAAATTGTGACCGATAAAACCTCAATAAAAGAGCCCTCTGAAAATCAGAGAGCTGATTTGAGATTGGGATAAAATCCTAGTGAAAAAGATGAAACTCCTTGTGTTCATCGAACACTGTGTCATTTCCCTATTTTCATACGGATTTCTTACGCCCTTAGCATCATAATTCTTGCTGGATAAACCGTTTATAGACTAGGCGGTAAGCCGAAGATTGTACGAAATTTTTAGTGAAACAAAAAAATCTCCCCGAAGGGAGATCATTCTGGTTTATTTTACCTTACAGTGCTAGGAACCGTAACCGAAGATTATACTTGAGTATATCGAGGTAAGGTGACAACGTAAAAAGCCCTCTGAAAATCAGAGAGCTCCAGTCTTGCTGGATAAATCGTTTATAGACTAGGCGACGAGGCGAAGGTTGTACTAATGGTACATCGAGCCGAAGCCAACGAAGTATAGAAACGGTTTAGACGCAAGATTAGCGACGAAGTCCTAGAGAGTTGATTAACTCACGGTAACGGTTAACGTCGTTTTTACGCAAGTATGCAAGCAAGTTACGACGGCGACCGATTTTTTTCATCAATCCACGGTAAGTAGCGTGGTCTTTTTTGTGTTGTTTGATGTGTTCGTTAAGGTGGTTGATTTCCCAAGTAAGGACAGCAACTTGAACCTCTACTGAACCTGTATCACCTTCGTGACGTGCATATTGTGCGATGATTTCATTTTTTTTCTCTTTTGAGATTGCCATGATGTTTCTCCTTTTTATTTGGCTTCATCCGAGTGACAGGTTGGCATGCCTGTAACCAAGAAGAAGTTATTTGTCTTTACGACATTCACTATTCTACCAATAACTAACTTCTTTGTCAACAGATTTACTTTCTTGTTTTAAATATGCTATAATAATCATAGCAAGAAATCTAAGTTATCTGTTTTTTAAAACGAGGTGATTATCATGCGTAGATTCTATTCCCATCTCCCCTACTATCTGGTCATATTTTTCTTTTATTGGCCACTTTATCAGTTGTTATCACTAATTATTTCTGACCCCCTTTTGCTCAAGAGTCTCTACGTAAATAATATTCTCTTCTTTACACCTCTGGTAATCTTGATTATATCGCTACTCTATAGCTACCGTTTCCGTTTCTCTCTTTGATGGTTACTGGGGAACGGACTGCTCTATTGTTTTACCATCATTACTTTCAGAGAATTTATCCTTCCCTACTTCCTAGCCTATGAAACCTTGGCTCTGGTGGGCATGACTTCCGGTATTGGCATCAAGCATATTCTACAAAAGTGAAAAACAAAAAACTTTCACAAAATCCTTGAAAAATCTCACAATCATGCTATAATAATCCATAGAGACAAGTCACTTAGTCCCTTTCTACTAGAGAGTGCGTGGTTGCTGGAAACGCATAGGAGGCCTAAACTGATACTACTCTTGAGTTTTTTATGAAAACATAAAACGGTGGCCACGTTAGAGCCAATCAGAGGTGTCCCTCTTTTTTGAGGAACATAAATGAAGGTGGAACCACGTTGCGACGTCCTTTCGAGGATGTCGCTTTTTGTTTTTCTATCTTTCACAATCCTCTGTCCCTGTTTTCAGAATAGGGTTAACACATTCGTCAATAATATAAGTAAGGAGAACATCATGATTAACATTACTTTCCCAGATGGCGCTGTTCGTGAATTCGAATCTGGCGTTACAACTTTTGAAATTGCCCAATCTATCAGCAATTCTCTAGCTAAAAAGGCCTTGGCTGGTAAATTCAACGGCAAGCTCATCGACACTACTCGTGCTATCACTGAAGATGGAAGCATCGAAATCGTGACACCTGATCACGAAGATGCTCTTCCAATCTTGCGTCACTCAGCAGCTCACTTGTTCGCCCAAGCAGCTCGTCGCCTTTTCCCAGACATTCACTTGGGAGTTGGTCCAGCCATCGAAGACGGTTTCTACTACGATACTGACAATACTGCTGGTCAAATCTCTAACGAAGACCTTCCTCGTATCGAAGAAGAAATGCAAAAAATCGTCAAAGAAAACTTCCCATCAATCCGTGAAGAAGTTACGAAAGACGAGGCTCGTGAAATATTCAAGAATGACCCTTACAAGTTGGAATTGATTGAAGAACACTCAGAAGACGAGGGTGGTTTGACTATCTACCGTCAAGGCGAATATGTAGACCTCTGCCGTGGACCTCACGTTCCATCAACAGGCCGTATCCAAATCTTCCACCTTCTCCATGTAGCAGGTGCTTACTGGCGTGGAAATAGTGACAACGCTATGATGCAACGTATCTATGGTACAGCTTGGTTTGACAAGAAAGACTTGAAAAACTACCTCCAAATGCGTGAAGAAGCTAAGGAACGTGACCACCGTAAACTTGGTAAAGAGCTTGACCTCTTTATGATTTCACAAGAAGTGGGACAAGGTTTGCCATTCTGGTTGCCAAATGGTGCGACTATTCGTCGTGAATTGGAACGCTATATCGTTGACAAGGAGTTGGCTTCAGGCTACCAACACGTCTATACTCCACCACTTGCTTCTGTTGAACTTTACAAGACTTCTGGTCACTGGGATCATTACCAAGAAGACATGTTCCCAACTATGGATATGGGTGACGGGGAAGAATTTGTCCTTCGTCCAATGAACTGCCCACACCACATTCAAGTCTTCAAACACCATGTTCACTCATACCGTGAGTTGCCAATCCGTATCGCTGAAATCGGTATGATGCACCGTTATGAAAAATCTGGTGCCCTCACAGGTCTTCAACGTGTACGTGAAATGTCTCTTAACGACGGTCACCTCTTTGTGACTCCAGAACAAATCCAAGAAGAATTCCAGCGTGCCCTTCAGTTGATTATCGATGTTTATGAAGATTTCAACTTGACTGAATACCGCTTCCGACTCTCTCTTCGTGACCCTCAAGATACTCATAAGTACTTTGATAACGATGAGATGTGGGAAAATGCCCAAACTATGCTTCGTGCAGCTCTTGATGAAATGGGTGTGGACTACTTTGAAGCCGAAGGTGAAGCAGCCTTCTACGGACCAAAATTGGATATCCAGGTTAAGACCGCTCTTGGTAAGGAAGAAACACTTTCAACTATCCAACTTGACTTCTTGCTTCCAGAACGCTTCGACCTTAAATACATCGGAGCTGATGGCGAAGAGCACCGTCCAGTCATGATCCACCGTGGTGTTATTTCAACTATGGAACGCTTCACAGCTATCTTAATTGAAAACTACAAGGGTGCCTTCCCAACATGGCTTGCACCACACCAAGTAACCCTCATCCCAGTATCTAACGAAAAACACGTGGACTATGCTTGGGAAGTGGCCAAGAAACTCCGTGACCGTGGTGTTCGTGCAGACGTAGATGAGCGCAATGAAAAAATGCAGTTCAAGATCCGTGCTTCACAAACCAGCAAGATTCCTTACCAATTGATCGTTGGGGACAAGGAAATGGAAGACGGAACAGTCAACGTTCGTCGCTACGGCCAAAAAGAAACACAAACTGTCTCAGTAGATGATTTTGTTCAAGCTATCCTAGCTGATATCGCCAACAAATCACGCGTTGAGAAATAAGAGCCTAGCATAAAAGCCTCCGATTGGAGGCTTTTTCGTCTATTTTTACTCAATAACGAGCTTCACTTCAGCGAATTTGATCCGCACTATCGTTCCTTCTCCGACCTCAGACTCGATGCGAATCTGGTGACCTAGTTCTTCAGAAATTTTCTTAGATAGGTAGAGGCCAAGTCCAGATGACTGCTGGGTTAGGCGTCCATTGTAGCCTGAAAAGCCACGTTCAAAGACTCGGAGGACATCACTGTTTTTTATCCCGATTCCCGTATCCTTGATACAAAGCTCTTGCCCATCCATATAAATCTCCAGACCACCTTCCTTGGTGTACTTGAGACTATTTGAGATGATTTGTTCAATAACGACTAGCAACCACTTTTTATCCGTCACGATTTCTTTATCAAGATCATGTAGATTGACATTTAAGCCTTTTTGAATAAAGAAAAGAGCATATTTACGAAGTGTTTCCTTGACCAAGTCCTCGATTTGAACCTGCTTTAAGACCAAATCATCATGGAAACTTTCTAAACGCAGGTACTGTAAAACTAGATTGGTATAGGAATCAATCTTGAAAATTTCCTGTTCTAATTGCTGCTTCAGTTGGCGATCGACCACTTCTGCAACTAAGAGTTGACTGGCTGCAATGGGGGTCTTAATCTGATGGACCCACAAGGTATAGTAATCCAGCAAATCAGTCAGTTTTCTTTCTGAATCTGACCTCTGCTGATAGAGTTCCATCTCACGCGCTTCTAATTTTTCAGCCAAAACTCTTTCCAATGGAGATTTGGCTTCCCTCTCTCCATAGAGAAGTTCCTGACGATAAACCTGCATTTCCACCAATATGTCCCAAGTGAAAAATAAGATGGTTACAAAGCAACACAAGAGGAAAAAGTAGAGAAAGTAAGTTCCTAAACTTGCAAATAAAAACTGAAAGAGCAAAACCAGAAACGTCAAAGAAAGCAGATAAACCAAAAGACGACTACGGGAACGCAAATAGGCTAGAAAAAATGGTTTCCAATCAAGCATGCTTTAATCCGTACCCTATTCCTTTCTTGGTCTCGATAAATCCTACCAAGCCCTGCTCTTCCAACTTTTTACGCAAACGAGCCACATTGACAGAGAGGGTATTATCATCAATGAAAAAGTCACTGTTCCAAAGTTCCCGCATCAGGTCGTCACGCGCTACAATATTGCCCGCATGCTCAAACAACACGCGTAAAATCTGGAATTCGTTCTTGGTCAAATTCAAGACTTGCCCTTGATAATGTACATCCATGGATTTGGTATTGAGAATCACACCGGCGTATTCCAGTAAACTCTCGTCACGCCCAAACTCATAGGAACGACGCAACAAGCCCTGAACCTTAGCTAAAAGAACCTGCTGGTCAAAAGGCTTGGTCACAAAGTCATCCGCCCCCATATTGATTGCCATGACAATATCCATAGCCTGGTCTCTCGAAGACAGAAACATGATGGGGACCTTGGAAATCTTGCGAATCTCCTGACACCAGTGATAACCATTAAACAAGGGCAAGCCAATATCCATGAGGACCAGATGAGGCTCCGACTGAACAAATAGACTCAAAACTTCCATAAAGTCTTCTACCAGAACCACTTCAAATCCCCATTCAGAGAGCATTTTCCCGACCTGTTGCCGAATAACCTGATCATCTTCTACTAATAAAATCTTGTGCATCTGATTCTCCTTTGCTATTATTATAACAGATTTTTCCATGCTTGAAGGCCTGAAACTGAATTTGAAATAGCTTGTTTTTAGCCAACAAAGTAAGACAATCCTACTAGCTAATTTGAGGGAAATTTGATAAGATAAATAAAAAGAAAGGAGCTCTTATGACCAATATTTTTGACTATCTGAAAGATGTCGCATACGATTCCTTTTACGACCTAGCTTTGAATGAATTAGATGTTTTAGCCTTAACAGAAACAACCTCCCTCTCCTTTGATAATCTGGTCTCCACAAATCCTCAGCGACTTTTAGACCTAGCACCTCAGGTTCCAAGGGAGCCTAACATGTTGATCAGTAAAAATCGCCTCCAGCTATTAGATGAACTAGCCCAACACAAGCGCTTCAAAAATTGCAAACTCTCCCATTTTATCAATGACATTGACCCTGAATTGCAAAAGCAATTTGCAGCTATGACCTACCGTCTCACTCTCGACACCTATCTGATTGTCTTTCGTGGGACTGATGACAGTATCATTGGCTGGAAGGAAGATTTCCACCTGACCTATATGAAGGAAATTCCTGCTCAAAAGCACGCCATTCGCTATTTAAAGAACTTTTTTGCCCAACATCCTAAGCAAAAGGTCATTCTGGCTGGGCATTCCAAGGGAGGAAATCTAGCCATCTATGCTGCTAGTCAAATTGAGCAAAGCTTGCAAAATCAAATCACAGCAGTTTATACCTTTGATGCGCCTGGTCTCCACAAAGAATTGACACAAACCGAGGGCTATCAAAGGATAATGGATAGAACCAAGGTCTTTATTCCACAAGGTTCCATTATCGGTATGATGTTGGAAATCCCTGCCCACCAAATCATCGTTCACAGTACTGCCTTGGGTGGTATTGCCCAGCACGATACCTTTAGTTGGCAAATTGAGGACAAACACTTCGTTCAACTAGATAAGACTAATAGTGATAGTCAACAAGTCGACACAACCTTCAAGGAGTGGGTGGCCACAGTCCCTGATGAAGAACTCCAGCTCTACTTCGACCTCTTCTTTGGCACCATTCTAGATGCTGGGATTAGATCCATCAATGACCTGTCTTCCTTCAAGGCTATCGAACACATTCGTCATCTCTTCGTCCAAGCTCAATCCCTCACTCCAAAAAAAAGAGAAACCATGGGACGCCTCACCCAGTTATTGATTGATACCCGTTACCAAGCCTGGAAAAATAGATAAAAAGCTTATGAAAAGGTAATACTCTTCGAAAATCTCTTCAAACCACGTCAGCTTTATCTGCAACCTCAAAGCTGTGCTTTGAGCAACCTGCGGCTAGCTTCCTAGTTTGCTTTTTGATTTTCATTGAGTATAAAAACCTTTTCATAAGCTTTTTTGTTTTAAAGAAAAAATCACTCCTTCATCTGACTCTCTGCATCAGCCACGACTTGCTCTAAACTGGTCTGACCAAGTTCAGCCTCCATAGCCAGCTGAATTCTCTCCAATTTTTGATCCAAAACATCATGAATATGAGCTCCAACTGGGCAATTTGGATTTGGATTGTCATGGAAACTAAAGAGTTGACCGGTCTTACCAAGACACTCAACCGCTTGATAAACATCTAAAAGACTAATGTCCTTGAGATCCTTGACAATCTCTGTTCCGCCCGTTCCACGCGCTACTGAAATCAGCTCTGCCTTCTTCAACTGGGACAAGGTTTTTCTGATAATGACAGGATTGACCCCGACACTAGCAGCCAGAAAATCACTGGTCACCTTGCTTTCCTTCCCCTTGAGGGCAATGATTATCAGCATATGAGTCGCAATGGTAAATCTACTTGGAATTTGCATCCTCTTCTCCTTTTTATGAGGCTAGCCTGCCTCTACTCTTCTTTTTCTATTATTATACCCTTTTCAGTTGTAATGTCAATCGTTACCACTTTTCAACCAAGCATCTAATTCCCTATCATAACCCTCTTTCTGGGCCAATTCTCTCAAAAATTCCTGATGATGAGTATGGTGGATACCATTGACCAGACTTTCATAATAAACCTCAAAATAGGGAAGTTTGAGGTCTTTAGCCAACTGCAATTCAGCTGCCACATCGTAGTCTACCCGTCGGAAGTCCATATCTACCAAGCCCTTGTCATCAAACTCCAAAATCATATACTGGGCCCGCAAGTCCTTCCGTAGCTGAGCGTCTAAAAAGAAAGGTTGCCCAATCGAACCAGGATTGACAATCAATTGTCCACCAGTCCCGTAACGAAGCAACTGCTGGTGAATATGACCATAAACAGCAATATCGCAAGGCGGATTGGTCACCAAGCGATCAAAATCCTCTTGCGCTCCAGTATGAATCAACTCTCGTCCCCAATTCTTATCAGGAAGATGGTGGCTAATTCCTACCGTCAAATCCCCAAACTGACGATGGATCTGGAGTGGTTGATTATGGAGCAGTTCAATTTCTTCTAGGGAAATCTCCTCTAGAACATACTGGCACTGGCGCAAGAGATAGCGTTGGCTGGGACGAGTACTATCCAATTCCTTACGGATACCATGCCACAGACTATCTTCCCAATTTCCCAAAACTCTAGCTGTAATCGGTAGTTGAGCCAACAAGTCCAAAATCCTTCTACGCCCTGTCCCTGGCATGAGAATATCTCCCAAAAGCCAGTATTCATCCACTCCTCGCTGCCGAGCATCTGCCAAAACAGCCTCCAAGGCGGTGGTATTTCCATGAATATCTGAAAGAAGAGCTATTTTCGTCATATCCATCTCCTCGTTTTTTCTCTTGCAATAAGTATAACATAAAAAGTCACAGCTAGAGAAATCTAGCTTTTTTTGATATACTAGATAAAGATATTAGACAAGAGGAAGCGAATGACCCCGAATAAAGAAGACTATCTAAAATGTATTTATGAAATTAGCATAGATTTGCATAAGATTACCAACAAGGAAATTGCTGCCCGCATGCAAGTCTCTCCCCCTGCCGTAACTGAAATGATTAAACGGATGAAGAGCGAAAATCTCATCCTCAAGGACAAGGAATGTGGCTATCTACTGACTGACCTCGGCCTCAAATTGGTCTCTGAGCTCTATCGTAAACACCGCTTGATTGAAGTTTTTCTGGTTCATCATTTAAACTATACGAGTGACCAGATTCACGAGGAAGCTGAGGTATTGGAACATACTGTCTCTGACCTCTTCGTGGAAAGACTGGATAAATTGCTTGGATTTCCCAAGACCTGCCCTCACGGAGGAACCATTCCTGCCAAGGGAGAACTCCTAGTTGAAATCAATAACCTCCCACTAGCTGACATCAAGGAAGCTGGCTCCTACCGCCTGACTCGGGTGCATGATAGTTTTGACATTCTCCATTATCTGGACAAGCACTCACTTCACATCGGTGATCAGCTCCAAGTCAAGCAGTTTGATGGCTTCAGCAACACCTTCACTATCCTTAGTAAAGACGAGGACTTACAAGTAAGTATGGACATTGCAAAACAACTCTATGTCGAGAAAATCAACTAATTTCTCCAATCCCCTACCAACCCTGAAAGTTTGATTTTCAGGGTTTTCTTATCTATTTTTTATATCAAAAATAGCATAAAAATCTAGTTATCCGCATAAAAACTGGACTTATCACACTTTATCAAGGTCAAAACCACTCAATTTACTACTAATTTACTACTTATGAATGAGCTTTGATACGACGATTTATCCTTGAAAAGTGAAGATATAAAGATACTTCCAATAAAATTTGAATATTTAATAGGTAGACACTTCAAAAAATGAGGTGTCTATTTTTTTACCCGATTTTGAAAGGAAGTGAACTTATGAAAACAAAAAATCAAGAATCAAAAGGTCGTTCCCCACTCTTTAAGACCATCAAACATTCATTCAGCCAATAAAAAAGAAAGGATAGGTAAAAATATGGAACTTAAATTTGTGATTCCCAACATGGAAAAAACATTCGGCAATTTAGAATTTGCTGGCGAGGATAAAGTCGTTCAGCGAAGAATCAACGGACGGCTAACTGTCTTATCAAGAAGCTATAATCTCTATTCTGATGTTCAAAGAGCAGATGATATTGTGGTGGTGCTTCCTGCTGAAGCTGGCGAAAAACATTTCGGCTTTGAGGAACGTGTGAAGTTAGTCAATCCACGTATTACCGCAGAGGGCTACAAAATCGGCACTCGTGGTTTTACAAATTACCTTTTACATGCTGACGACATGATAAAAGAATAAAGAAAGAGAGGAAAAATGATGAGATTAGCAAATGGCATTGTATTAGATAAAGACACGACTTTTGGAGAATTGAAATTCTCTGCTCTACGTCGTGAAGTGAGAATCCAAAATGAAGACGGGTCGGTTTCAGATGAAATCAAGGAACGTACCTATGACTTAAAATCCAAAGGACAAGGACGCATGATTCAAGTAAGTATTCCTGCCAGCGTGCCTTTGAAAGAGTTTGATTATAACGCACGGGTGGAACTTATCAATCCCATTGCGGACACCGTTGCTACTGCCACCTATCAAGGAGCAGATGTTGACTGGTATATCAAGGCAGACGATATTGTGCTGACAAAGGATTCTAGTTCATTCAAAGCTCAACCACAAGCAAAGAAAGAACCGACACAAGACAAATAGTCGCTAGGTAGAAAGGAGACTTTTTCGCATGAAACAGCGTGGTAAAAGGATTCGCCCATCTGGTAAAGATTTAGTCTTTCATTTTACGATAGCGTCACTCCTGCCTGTTTTCCTGCTGGTTGTCGGACTGTTTCATGTGAAGACAATCCAGCAGATCAACTGGCAGGATTTTAACCTATCACAAGCAGATAAGATTGACATTCCCTATTTAATTATCAGTTTCAGTGTCGCAATTCTTATCTGCTTGCTGGTAGCGTTTGTATTCAAACGGGTTCGCTATGATACGGTTAAACAACTTTACCACCGTCAAAAACTGGCAAAGATGATACTTGAAAACAAGTGGTATGAATCTGAACAGGTCAAAACAGAGGGTTTCTTTAAAGATAGTGCTGGTCGTACAAAGGAAAAGATAACCTACTTCCCTAAAATGTATTATCGACTTAAAAATGGCTTGATACAGATACGGGTGGAAATCACGCTGGGAAAATATCAAGACCAACTCTTACACTTGGAAAAGAAATTAGAGAGTGGCTTGTACTGTGAGCTGACGGATAAAGAGTTAAAGGATTCCTATGTGGAATATACTTTGCTCTATGACACCATAGCCAGTCGTATTTCTATTGATGAAGTAGAAGCTAAAGATGGTAAACTTCGCTTAATGAAAAACGTATGGTGGGAATATGATAAGCTCCCTCATATGTTGATTGCTGGTGGTACAGGTGGCGGTAAAACTTACTTTATACTGACACTGATTGAAGCCTTGCTTCATACAGATTCAAAACTGTATATTCTTGACCCGAAAAATGCTGACCTTGCGGACTTAGGTTCTGTGATGGCAAATGTCTACTATAGAAAAGAAGACTTGCTTTCTTGCATTGAAACATTCTATGAAGAAATGATGAAACGTAGTGAGGAAATGAAGCAGATGAAGAACTATAAGACTGGCAAAAATTATGCTTACTTAGGTCTCCCGGCACACTTCTTAATCTTTGATGAATACGTCGCTTTCATGGAAATGCTGGGAACAAAAGAAAACACCGCAGTTATGAATAAGCTGAAACAGATTGTCATGTTAGGTCGTCAAGCTGGCTTCTTTCTAATACTGGCTTGTCAACGTCCAGACGCAAAATATTTAGGCGACGGAATCCGTGATCAGTTTAATTTCAGAGTGGCTTTAGGTCGTATGTCTGAAATGGGCTATGGCATGATGTTTGGCAGTGACGTACAAAAGGATTTCTTCTTAAAGCGAATCAAAGGTCGTGGCTATGTTGATGTAGGAACAAGTGTCATATCAGAGTTTTATACTCCCCTTGTACCAAAAGGATATGATTTCTTGGAGGAAATTAAAAAGTTATCCAACAGCAGACAGTCCACGCAGGCGACGTGCGAAGCGGAAGTCGCAGGTGTGGACTGATCTTGCTGGCTGGTGTGGCAATAGCCACGCCAGCACTTAACCCCCCGTATCTAACAGGGGGGTACAAATCGACAGGAAACAGTCAAAAAAACATTAGAAAATCCTTTGGTTACAAGGGATTTACAAAATTTCAGCGTATGTCAAATGGGCTTTAAAAGTTGACATACGCCTTTTTGATTGGAGGGATTTTTACTGAATGAACAAACTTGGTTACAGCATTTAAAAGAAAAACGCTTGGCTTATGGACTATCTCAAAACCGTTTAGCTGTTGCGACTGGTATTACAAGGCAGTATCTAAGCGATATTGAAACAGGAAAAGTCAAGCCATCAGAGGATTTACAGCAGTCCCTTTGGGAAGCTCTGGAACGCTTCAATCCCGACGCTCCCCTTGAAATGCTGTTTGATTATGTAAGGATTCGCTTTCCGACAACAGACGTACAGCAGGTGGTCGAAAACATCTTACAACTGAAACTGTCCTATTTTCTTCATGAGGACTATGGTTTCTATTCTTATTCAGAGCATTATGCTTTAGGCGACATATTCGTCCTTTGCTCCCATGAACTGGACAAAGGAGTTCTGGTGGAATTGAAAGGTCGTGGGTGCAGACAATTTGAAAGCTATCTTCTGGCACAACAAAGAAGCTGGTATGAGTTCTTTATGGACGTTTTGGTGGCTGGCGGTGTGATGAAACGCCTTGACCTTGCCATTAACGATAAGACAGGGATTTTGAATATCCCTGTACTCACTGAAAAGTGCCAACAGGAAGAATGTATCTCCGTCTTCCGCAGTTTTAAAAGCTATCGCAGTGGCGAACTGGTACGCAAAGAGGAAAAGGAATGTATGGGAAACACCCTCTATATCGGTTCATTACAAAGTGAAGTTTATTTCTGTATCTATGAAAAGGACTACGAGCAGTACAAGAAAAATGATATTCCCATTGAAGACGCAGAAGTAAAAAACCGTTTTGAGATTCGATTGAAAAATGAGCGTGCCTATTATGCAGTCCGTGATTTACTCGTCTATGACAATCCAGAGCATACCGCCTTTAAAATTATCAATCGGTATATCCGTTTTGTAGATAAAGACGATTCCAAACCTCGTTCTGATTGGAAACTGAATGAAGAATGGGCTTGGTTTATTGGGAACAATCGTGAACGATTAAAACTAACCACAAAACCAGAGCCTTACTCCTTCCAAAGGACGCTGAACTGGCTATCTCATCAAGTTGCCCCGACCTTAAAGGTTGCGATTAAACTTGATGAAATCAACCAGACGCAGGTTGTAAAAGACATTCTCGACCATGCGAAACTGACAGACCGACACAAGCAGATTTTGAAGCAACAGTCAGTAAAAGAACAGGACGTGATAACAACAAAAAAAGGATATAATGGGAGATAAGACGGTTCGTGTTCGTGCTGACTTGCACCATATCATAAAAATCGAAACAGCAAAGAATGGCGGAAACGTAAAAGAAGTTATGGAAATAAGACTTAGAAGCAAACTTAAGAGTGTGTTGATAGTGCATTATCTTAAAATTTTGTATAATAGGAATTGAAGTTAAATTAGATGCTAAAAATTTGTAATTAAGAAGGAGGGATTCGTCATGTTGGTATTCCAAATGCGTAATGTAGATAAAACATCTACTGTTTTGAAACAGACTAAAAACAGTGATTACGCAGATAAATAAATACGTTAGATTAATTCCTACCAGTGACTAATCTTATGACTTTTTAAACAGATAACTAAAATTACAAACAAATCGTTTAACTTCTGTATTTGTTTATAGATGTAATCACTTCAGGAGAGATTACATGAACAAAAATATAAAATATTCTCAAAACTTTTTAACGAGTGAAAAAGTACTCAACCAAATAATAAAACAATTGAATTTAAAAGAAACCGATACCGTTTACGAAATTGGAACAGGTAAAGGGCATTTAACGACGAAACTGGCTAAAATAAGTAAACAGGTAACGTCTATTGAATTAGACAGTCATCTATTCAACTTATCGTCAGAAAAATTAAAACTGAATACTCGTGTCACTTTAATTCACCAAGATATTCTACAGTTTCAATTCCCTAACAAACAGAGGTATAAAATTGTTGGGAATATTCCTTACCATTTAAGCACACAAATTATTAAAAAAGTGGTTTTTGAAAGCCGTGCGTCTGACATCTATCTGATTGTTGAAGAAGGATTCTACAAGCGTACCTTGGATATTCACCGAACACTAGGGTTGCTCTTGCACACTCAAGTCTCGATTCAGCAATTGCTTAAGCTGCCAGCGGAATGCTTTCATCCTAAACCAAAAGTAAACAGTGTCTTAATAAAACTTACCCGCCATACCACAGATGTTCCAGATAAATATTGGAAGCTATATACGTACTTTGTTTCAAAATGGGTCAATCGAGAATATCGTCAACTGTTTACTAAAAATCAGTTTCATCAAGCAATGAAACACGCCAAAGTAAACAATTTAAGTACCATTACTTATGAGCAAGTATTGTCTATTTTTAATAGTTATCTATTATTTAACGGGAGGAAATAATTCTATGAGTCGCTTTTTTAAATTTGGAAAGTTACACGTTACTAAAGGGAATGGAGATAAATTATTAGATATACTACTGACAGCTTCCAAGAAGCTAAAGAGGTCCCTAGCGCCTACGGGGAATTTGTATCGATAAGGGGTACAAATTCCCACTAAGCGCTCGGGACCCCTTGTAGGAAAATGTCCTAAGTGGGATATCTGTCAACTGGTATGGTTGACTAAAAATACTTCCTACGAAAATGTAGGGGGTATTTTTTTACGAAAAAATACAATCGATTCTTAAAAAGAAAAATTTTTGATTGGCAAAACCATAACAAGTTCGTTTTAGGGTTTTGATTTTGCGATTGATGCCTTCTAAAGGACCATTAGAGTATTCAAATTTAGCGCTATTTAAGACATATTTTCTGTTTTGACGAAGGGTTTGAATAGCAGTATCCATTTCTGTATTGGTTTTTTGGTAGTCTAAGATGGTTGACTCTAGTAATTCACTATTGCGCTCGTTTAGGGCTTTCGTGATATCTTGGTAAGTTTGGTATACTTCAGCGAACTTGGAAAATTTACTAGTAATGAGATCAACAGCATTTTGGCGAGTCATATATTGTTTAACGCCGCGAAGAAAAACTACTTCTTCAGGGTGAAGATCTTCAGCTTTTTTATGGAATAGCTTCCAATGTGACTTCATAATTTTATATTCTTGGCTCTGTTTATCAAGTTGCTTTAGGATAGAGATACGACAATTGTCCAAAGCGCGACCAGCTAATTGTACAAGGTGGAAGCGATCAATAATGATATTGGCATTAGGGAAAAGGCGATAGATAAAACTTTGATATTGAGCATTTAAATCAATTACAACTGATTGAACGCATTCGCGTTCGGCTTTTGAATAACGACTTTCAAAATAATCAACAATGGTAGGTGATAGACGATCCTGTAACTTTGTGACAATTTGGTGGGTTTCAGCGTCACAACAGATAAAGGACATCACAGACTTAATTGAACGAAACTCGTCAAAACATAGATGCTTAGGCAACTTAGCCACACGATAGTGTGGTTCCATGCGCTCTAAGATTGTTCGACGAACACTGCTAGGAGAGCAGTGACACATTTCAGCAATAAGCTGACCAGATAAGCCTTTACGAGCTAAAAGCATGATTTGATTTTTGAGATCACTGGATAAGGTTTGATTTTCTTTGGTTAAATTAGTAATAGCACCAAAAGTAGTATGGCATGATTTACATTTATAGCGTTGTTTACGAAGCTCTAGTTCATATCTTCTCCCATTTAAACTTGCCAGTCGTACATGAGTTTTGCGAAAGCCATCCTTATTAACTGTGGGAAAGCCACAGTTACGACAACGATTAATCGGATAAGAAAGAGTAGCTGTTATTAGCGTTATATACTCTTTAACAGAATCGTTGTTGTGTTCAGCTTCTTCAACAGAAATAATTTTAATATTTTTATCTTTAATTCCAAGAATATTTAGGATAGAATCATTATGGGACATTTGTTTAACCTTCTTTCATGATTTTTGTGGTGAATTGATTGTATAACGAGGGGACAGCAAATGTCCTCTTTTTTGTATAAAAAAATCTGGCATGGAATCTCTATCCATACCAGAAAGTGTATACCCCAAAAAAATAACTCAAATACAAATTCATTGAATATAGAGAGGAGAACATTTTTATGAATTTTGGACAAAACCTTTATAACTGGTTTCTATCAAACGCTCAATCACTGGTGCTTTTAGCAATCGTTGTGATTGGCTTGTATCTTGGCTTCAAGCGTGAGTTTAGCAAACTGATTGGCTTTTTAATTATTGCGATTATTGCGGTTGGCTTAGTCTTCAACGCTGCTGGAGTAAAAGACATTTTACTAGAGCTATTCAATCGCATTATTGGTGCTTAAATAAAACCGTTCTTTTGTGGAATATAAGTGGTTTTCTTATGTTCCGCAAAGGAATGGTACACCAAACGAAGTGCGGTAGGGATTTTTGAATCTCTACAAAGAAAGGACGTGAATATATGGACGATATGCAAGTCTATATTGCGAATTTAGGCAAATACAATGAGGGCGAATTGGTCGGTGCGTGGTTTACCTTTCCCATTGACTTTGAGGAAGTCAAAGAGAAAATCGGCTTGAATGATGAATATGAGGAATACGCCATTCATGACTACGAGTTACCCTTTACGGTTGACGAATACACTTCCATTGGCGAACTCAATCGACTATGGGAAATGGTATCGGAATTACCCGAAGAATTACAATCGGAGCTATCTGCTCTGCTCACTCATTTTTCAAGCATTGAAGAACTAAGCGAACATCAAGAGGATATTATCATTCATTCCGATTGTGATGATATGTATGACGTGGCACGCTACTACATTGAAGAAACGGGTGCTTTAGGCGAAGTACCAGCTAGTCTTCAAAACTATATTGATTATCAAGCCTATGGTCGGGATTTAGACCTTTCAGGAACGTTTATCTCAACCAATCATGGGATTTTTGAAATCGTCTATTAAATCTGTCGGTACATTACTACTGGCAGATTTTCTATTTTACGGGGTGGCTCAATCAGCTACCCCTATTTTTTATGAAAGGATTGATTACATGAAGAAAATACGAAGCTATACCAGTATCTGGTCTGTGGAAAAGGTACTGTATTCTATCAATGATTTTAGACTTCCGTTTCCCATAACCTTTACGCAAATGACATGGTTTGTCGTGTCACTCTTTGCAGTGATGATACTTGGCAACTTGCCCCCTCTTTCCATGATAGAGGGAGCATTTCTCAAATACTTTGGGATTCCTGTGGCTTTCACATGGTTTATGTCTACAAAAACTTTTGATGGTAAAAAGCCTTATGGATTTTTGAAGTCTGTCATTGCTTATGCACTGCGACCAAAGCTGACCTATGCAGGAAAAAAGTAACGCTTGGCAGAAACCAGCCACAAGAAGCCATTACAGCAGTTAGGAGTGAATTTTATGGCATATCCAATTAAATACATTGAAAACAATCTCGTCTGGAATAAAGACGGGGAATGTTATGCTTACTATGAGCTTGTTCCTTACAATTACTCATTTCTAAGTCCAGAACAGAAAATACAAGTGCATGATTCTTTCAGACAGCTTATCGCACAAAATCGTGATGGCAAAATTCATGCTTTACAAATCAGTACAGAATCCAGCATACGTTCTGCACAAGAGCGTTCCAAAAATGAAGTCACTGGCAAGCTCAAAGCGGTTGCCTATGACAAAATCGACCAACAGACAGACGCTTTAATATCCATGATTGGCGAAAATTAAGTGAACTACCGTTTCTTTATCGGCTTTAAGTTGCTTCTCAACGATCAGGAGTTTTCTATGAAAAGTCTTACCGTTGAAGCAAAAAATGCTTTGTCTGATTTTGTCTATGATGTGAACCATAAGCTGATGGGCGATTTTGTTAGTATGAGTAATGATGAAATCCTGCGTTTTCAGAAGATGGAAAAGCTCTTAGAAAATAAAATCTCTCGTCGTTTCAAAATCCGCAGGTTAGATAAGGACGACTTCGGCTATCTGATTGAACACCTTTACGGACAGACAGGCACTGCCTATGAAGAGTATGAGTACCATCTATCAAAGAAAAAGCTGGATAATGAAACGCTGATTAAATACTATGACTTGATTAAGCCTACTCGCTGTTTGGTGGAAGAAAAACAGCGATATTTGAAAATCCAGCAGGAAGATGAAACCGTCTATGTAGCTTACTTTACCATTAACAGCATTGTCGGAGAACTGGACTTCCCGTCCTCTGAAATCTTCTACTACCAGCAACAGCAATTTACATTCCCGATTGATACGTCAATGAATGTGGAAATTGTAGCGAATCGTAAAGCCCTATCTACTGTCCGCAATAAAAAGAAAGAACTGAAAGACTTGGATAACCACGCTTGGCAAAGTGATAATGAAACCAGCTCCAATGTGGCGGAAGCTCTGGAAAGTGTGAATGAGCTGGAAACCAATTTAGACCAAAGCAAGGAATCTATGTACAAGCTGTCTTATGTGGTAAGGGTATCAGCAAATGATCTTGACGAACTCAAACGTCGTTGTAATGAAGTGAAAGATTTTTATGACGATTTAAGCGTAAAACTGGTACGACCATTTGGGGATATGCTCGGCTTACATGAAGAATTTTTACCTGCCAGCAAGCGTTATATGAATGATTATATTCAATACGTGACCTCTGATTTCCTCGCTGGTTTAGGTTTTGGTGCTACTCAAATGCTGGGGGAAAATGAGGGGATTTATGTTGGCTACAGCTTAGATACTGGACGCAATGTCTATCTGAAACCTGCTCTTGCCAGTCAAGGGGTTAAGGGTTCAGTAACCAATGCGTTAGCGTCGGCTTTTGTTGGTTCGCTGGGTGGTGGTAAATCCTTTGCGAATAACCTTATCGTCTATTATGCGGTGCTTTATGGGGCACAAGCAGTGATTGTAGACCCAAAAGCAGAACGTGGCAGATGGAAAGAAACCTTGCCAGAGATTTCCCATGAAATCAATATCGTCACTCTGACTTCTGATGAGAAAAACAAAGGCTTACTTGACCCTTATGTGATTATGAAAAATCCCAAAGATTCTGAATCACTGGCTATTGATATTCTGACATTCCTTACGGGGATTTCCTCTCGTGATGGGGAACGCTTCCCAATCCTTAGAAAAGCCATTCGTGCAGTAACCAATAGTGAAGTACGAGGGTTGATGAAAGTGATTGAGGAATTACGGGTTGAGAATACGCCACTAAGTACCAGTATAGCCGACCATATCGAAAGTTTTACAGACTATGACTTTGCACATTTATTATTCAGTAATGGTTATGTGGAGCAGTCTATCAGCTTAGAAAAACAACTGAACATTATACAGGTTGCGGACTTGGTACTTCCCGACAAGGAAACTTCCTTTGAGGAATATACCACTATGGAGCTTTTATCCGTTGCTATGCTGATTGTCATTAGTACCTTTGCTTTAGACTTTATCCATACAGACCGAAGCATTTTCAAGATTGTAGATTTAGACGAAGCATGGAGCTTTTTACAGGTAGCACAAGGAAAAACACTATCTATGAAGCTGGTTCGGGCTGGTCGTGCTATGAACGCTGGGGTATATTTCGTGACCCAAAATACAGACGACCTCTTAGATGAAAAACTGAAAAATAACCTCGGCTTAAAATTTGCATTTCGTTCCACTGACCTTAACGAGATTAAAAAGACCTTAGCCTTTTTTGGTGTAGACCCAGAGGACGAAAACAATCAGAAGCGATTGCGTGATTTGGAAAACGGGCAATGCCTTATCAGTGATTTATATGGTCGTGTCGGTGTGATACAGTTCCACCCTGTATTTGAAGAACTGCTCCATGCCTTTGATACCAGACCACCTGTGCGAAAAGAGGTGTAAATGTGAAACCATCAATAGTAAACAGAATAAAATCAAACTGGACGCTGAAACGTCTAGGTAAAGTGGCAATGACAGTGGCTTTCACACTTGTGATTGCCATTTTTCTTTTAGCCATGCTGGGAACGGTGGTTCAAGCTGCGGGCTTGGTAGATGATACGGTCAATGTGGCAAATGAATACAGCCGATACCCACTTGAAAACTATCAACTGGATTTTTATGTGGATAATAGCTGGGGCTGGCTTCCGTGGAACTGGTCGGACGGGATTGGAAAACAGGTCATGTATGGACTATATGCCATTACCAATTTTATTTGGACAATCAGTTTGTATGTTTCCAATGCGACAGGTTACTTAGTACAGGAAGCCTATTCCTTAGACTTCATTTCCGCTACAGCAGATTCCATTGGTAAGAATATGCAGACCTTAGCTGGTGTGAGTGCAAACGGATTTTCAACAGAGGGTTTCTATGTTGGATTCCTCTTACTCTTGATTTTGGTTCTTGGGGTTTATGTTGCCTATACGGGACTGATAAAGAGAGAAACCACAAAGGCAATTCATGCCATTATGAATTTTGTGCTGGTGTTTATCCTATCGGCTTCCTTTATTGCCTACGCTCCCGACTACATTAAAAAAATCAATGACTTTTCATCAGACATCAGTAATGCCAGTTTATCACTTGGCACGAAGATTGTCATGCCCCATTCCGATAGTCAAGGCAAGGACAGCGTGGACTTAATCAGAGATAGCCTGTTTTCCATACAGGTTCAGCAACCGTGGCTACTGCTTCAATACAACAGTTCAGACATTGAAAGTATCGGTATTGACCGTGTGGAAAGCCTGCTCTCCACCAGCCCAGATTCCAACAATGGCGAAGACAGAGAAAAAATTGTTGCGGAAGAAATTGAAGACAGAAGCAATACCAATCTAACCATTACAAAGACCATTAACCGTTTAGGTACAGTCTTCTTCCTATTTGTCTTCAATATTGGGATTTCCATATTTGTATTCCTATTAACAGGAATCATGATTTTCTCGCAGGTACTTTTTATCATCTATGCTATGTTTCTGCCTGTGAGCTTTATTTTAAGCATGATTCCATCATTTGATGGTATGTCAAAACGAGCCATAACAAAGCTCTTTAATACCATTTTGACACGAGCTGGAATCACATTGATTATTACGACAGCATTTAGTATTTCAACCATGCTCTATACCTTATCGGCTGGTTATCCGTTCTTTTTGATTGCTTTTCTACAGATTGTGACCTTTGCAGGAATCTACTTCAAGCTGGGCGATTTAATGAGTATGTTTTCTCTACAGAGTAACGATTCTCAAAGTGTGGGAAGTCGTGTGATGAGAAAACCTCGTATGCTTATGCACGCTCACATGCACCGTCTACAGCGGAAACTTGGACGTTCCATGACTACTCTAGGGGCTGGGTCTGCCATTGTTACAGGTAAAAAAGGACAGTCGGGTTCGGGGAGTTCTGCAAGGACACAAGCAGATCACTCCCGACCAGACGGAAAGGAAAAATCAACACTTGGAAAACGTATCGGTCAAACCATCGGTACAGTAGCTGATACCAAAGACAGAATGGTAGACACTGCTAGTGGTTTGAAAGAACAGGTTAAAGATTTGCCGACCAATGCAAGATATGCAGTATATCAAGGAAAATCCAAAGTAAAAGAGAATGTCCGTGATTTAACCAGTAGTATTTCTCAAACCAAAGCGGACAGAGCCAGTGGACGCAAGGAACAGCAGGAACAAAGGCGAAAAACCATTGCGAAGCGTCGCTCTGAAATGGAACAGGTCAAACAGAAAAAACAGCCTGCTTCTTCTGTTCATGAAAGACCGACTACAAGACAAGAACAATATCATGATGAACAGACCTCAAAACAGTCTAATATTCAGACTTCATATAAGGAATCTCAACAAGCCAAACAAGAGCGTCCAGCAGTTAAGTCCGATTTTTCAAGTCCAAAAGTGGAACGCCAAGGCAATACCGTTCAAGAAAAAATCGTTCAAAAGCCAGCAACTTCAACCACTACAGCAGATAGAACTTCACAACGTCCAATCACAAAAGAACGTCCGTCTACTGTTCAAAGAGTACCACTACAAAATACAAGAAGTAGACCACCAATCAAAACCGCCACCATTAAGAAAGTCGGTAAGAAACCATGAAGTTGAAAACTTTAGTGATTGGTGGTTCTGGATTATTCTTGATGGTCTTCTCACTGCTTCTGTTTGTTGCCATTTTATTTTCAGATGAACAGGACAGCGGAATTTCCAATATTCATTATGGAGGTGTGAATGTTTCCGCAGAAGTGCTGGCTCATAAGCCTATGGTAGAAAAATATGCCAAAGAATATGGCGTTGAAGAATATGTCAACATACTTCTTGCGATTATACAGGTGGAATCGGGCGGTACTGCGGAAGATGTTATGCAGTCCTCGGAATCCCTCGGTCTTCCACCTAATTCATTGAGTACAGAAGAATCCATTAAGCAAGGTGTGAAGTATTTCAGTGAATTATTAGCCAGTAGCGAAAGGCTCAGTGTAGATTTAGAATCGGTTATCCAGTCCTACAATTATGGTGGTGGTTTCTTAGGGTATGTGGCTAATCGTGGAAATAAATATACCTTTGAACTGGCTCAAAGTTTCTCAAAAGAGTATTCAGGTGGCGAAAAAGTGTCTTACCCCAATCCCATAGCCATACCTATCAATGGGGGCTGGCGATACAACTATGGCAATATGTTTTATGTGCAACTGGTAACGCAGTATCTTGTCACAACAGAGTTTGATGATGATACGGTACAAGCCATCATGGACGAAGCACTGAAATATGAGGGCTGGCGATACGTTTACGGTGGAGCTTCCCCGACTACTTCTTTTGATTGTAGCGGACTGACACAATGGACGTATGGAAAAGCTGGAATTAACTTACCACGAACCGCACAACAGCAATATGATGTGACCCAGCATATCCCACTATCGGAAGCACAAGCTGGCGATTTGGTTTTCTTTCATTCTACCTATAACGCTGGCTCTTATATTACTCATGTTGGGATATACCTTGGCAATAACCGTATGTTTCATGCAGGCGACCCAATCGGTTATGCCGACTTAACAAGCCCCTACTGGCAACAGCATTTAGTGGGAGCAGGACGAATCAAACAATGAGAAAGGAAGATTTAATGATGAAATTTAGAAAAAATCAGAATAAAGAAAAACAGATACCAAAGGAAAAGAAACCTCGTGTCTACTATAAGGTCAATCCTCATAAAAAGGTTGTGATTGCCTTGTGGGTACTTTTAGGGCTTAGTTTCAGCTTTGCGATATTCAAGCACTTTACAGCTATAGATACTCATACTATTCACGAAACAACTATCATAGAAAAGGAATACGTTGATACTCATCATGTAGAAAATTTTGTAGAGAACTTTGCGAAAGTCTACTATTCATGGGAGCAATCCGATAAGTCCATTGATAATCGAATGGAAAGTCTAAAAGGCTATCTGACAGATGAACTTCAAGCTCTCAATGTTGATACAGTACGCAAAGATATTCCTGTATCGTCTTCTGTAAGAGGATTTCAGATATGGACGGTAGAGCCAACTGGCGACAATGAGTTTAATGTAACCTACAGTGTAGACCAGCTCATTACAGAGGGAGAAAATACAAAGACCGTCCACTCTGCTTATATAGTGAGTGTCTATGTAGATGGTTCTGGAAATATGGTACTGGTTAAGAATCCGACCATTACCAACATACCTAAGAAATCAAGTTATAAACCAAAAGCCATTGAAAGTGAGGGGACGGTTGATTCCATTACAACCAATGAAATCAATGAGTTTTTAACGACGTTCTTCAAGCTCTATCCTACAGCGACAGCCAGTGAACTTTCCTACTATGTGAATGACGGGATATTAAAACCAATCGGAAAAGAGTACATCTTTCAAGAACTGGTAAATCCTATTCACAATCGTAAGGATAATCAAGTCACGGTATCGCTGACAGTGGAGTATATCGACCAGCAGACCAAAGCAACGCAGGTATCTCAATTTGATTTGGTACTTGAAAAGAACGGGAGTAATTGGAAGATTATAGAATAACAAATATTGGTACATTATTACAGCTATTTTGTAATCACGTACTCTCTTTGATAAAAAATTGGAGATTCCTTGACAAATATGCTCTTACGTGCTATTATTTAAGTATCTATTTAAAAGGAGTTAATAAATATGCGGCAAGGTATTCTTAAATAAACTGTCAATTTGATAGTGGGAACAAATAATTGGATGTCCTTTTTTAGGAGGGCTTAGTTTTTTGTACCCAGTTTAAGAATACCTTTATCATGTGATTCTAAAGTATCCGGAGAATATCTGTATGCTTTGTATGCCTATGGTTATGCATAAAAATCCCAGTGAT
>NZ_VMLG01000002.1:0-36121 GCF_013276565.1 Streptococcus sp. 53 | reverse complement strand
CACATATGGAAGATAGTAATTTGATGTTAAAATACGCTCCAACAACTATTTTAAATATTATACTTGGTTCTTTTGGGGTGATAGACAAGGCTGATCACCTAGTAAGACCTATTGCTATTTATTTCGAGGACTAAATAGATGTCCGTAGCGTTGATTAAAACACTCTCTTTTTAAATCGAGTTCTTCCTCGCCTGTTTTAATATCCATGCGGACTCTATCAGCAAATTCATTGTGGCGCAATTCCATTTCTTTTTTAGATTGCTCCATCTTTTGACGCTTTTGATTGATGTGAGTAAAAAAAGAAAACATATTATCGCACCACCTTTCATCACTATTTTACAACGAACAATAGTAAAAATCAACTGTTTCCAAATTGGAACTAGTTGGCATGTAAAAAACGAAAATAAAAAATGTGCAATAACTGATCCACATTAAAAGCTGAGAGAGGTTTCATTATGAATGAAGAACGCAAAGTTTTAGGTATTTTAGCTATTATTTTTGGAGCGATTGCTCTATTTGGGTCTTGGATGCCTATTATTAACAATCTATCTTTTGTTATTGCTATCTTAGCGCTTATATTAGGCTTGATAGGTCTAGCTATCAACAGAAAAAGACCAAAAATGTTGGCTATCATTGGTACAGTCTTAGCAGTCGTATCAATGGTTATTGTTATCGCTACGCAATTGATGTATGCCCGTGCTTTGAATAACGCTGCTAAAAACGTTGAAGAAACTGTTAGCTCAGTAAGTTCTTCTATCGAATCATCACAAAAAGAAGAGGATGCTAAATTTAACTGGACAAAAGAACAGTTTGACGCTCTTCAGATGGGCGACATCATGAATTATGGAGCTGGTGGAACTAACTACGATGATATTGTTAGCGTTCATGGAGAACCAAATAATATAAACACTACTACTGTCAATGATCATGAAAGTAGAACAGTTTCATATTCTTCAGCAGGAACAAAAATCCGAAGCGTTACTTTGACATTTAGCAAACAAGAAAGTGGTGCTTATTTATTGACTGCTAAAGTCGGCATCGGATTGGAATAAATTTATTTTCATGATATAATTAAGTTACTTAGAGGTTTACCCTCATAATTTTAAACTTTGCACCTTAGCGTGCCAGGGGAAGTAACTTAACCGTTGCTTCCCTTTTTAAAAACTAAAAAATCCCCACGCTCTCAAACTTTGGCGAGTCTGAGCGTGAGGATATCCTGAATAGTAAAAGGCATTAAAAATGCCTGCTTTACTATGCCTATTTTATCAAGAAATGAGGTGAAAATCAATGTGGATGGAAGAACTTTCTAACGGAAAATACAAATTTTTTGAGCGATACAAAGACCCTTATACCGAGAAATGGAAAAGGGTGTCTGTAACCCTTGACTCTGGATCAAGCAGGGCTAAGAAAGAAGCTCAGAAACAACTGGATGAGAAAATAGCAGAAAAACTACAAAGTCTTACTACTACAGATATGCTTTTTACAGACGTACTAACTGATTGGTGGGAACTTCATAAAAAGTCAATCAAGCCTTCTACCATAAAGACCATGGTCTATGCTGTAGATGAAGTAAAAGATACTTTTGCGCCTGACGTGAAAATAAAAAATATCACTGCAAAGTACACTCAACAGTACTTTACTGACTCGGAAGAAAATCATATCAAACTAAAAAAGCAAAAGTCAGTACTAAGCATGGTCTTTAAATATGCGCTTGATATGGAACTGGTAGATAGCAATCCTGTCCAGCGTGTGAGACTTCCTAAAAAGGTTGTCGCATATGAAAATATGGAAAAGATTGAAGATAAGTTCCTTGAGCAAAGCGAATTAAAAAGGCTTTTAAAAGCTATGAAAAGCTATAATCGGGGCTATCACGTCGCTCGTATGGCTGAGTTTATGGCTTTAAATGGTTGCCGAGTCGGCGAAGCTGGTGCGCTTAAATTTGAAAACTACGATAAGAAAAACCGTACTATCACTATCAACGGGACTTTAGACCCAACCCGTAAAGGTTCAGAGGGTGTTAAAACCACACCTAAGACCTTATCATCTATCAGAGTAGTTGACCTAACAAAAAAAGAAATTGAAATCATTGAAGAATTCATAGAGTTACATAAACTAAGAAAGAATACAAACCCAAACTATAAAGATATGGGATTTATATTTGTATCAGCCAATGGAATTCCCATTCATAAATCAAGTATCGGCAAGCTCATGAAAAATGCAAACGCCACTTTAAAGAAGCCAATCAACAAACCACTTCACCCACATATACTACGCCATACACTAATCAGTACGCTTGCTGAAAATAATATCCCCTTAAAAGCTATCACGCAAAGAGTTGGGCATAAAGATAACGGAAAGACCACAATGGAAATCTATACTCACGTAACCAAGAACATCAAGTCGAAAGTTGTTGATGTACTAGATAAAATTTATAAATAGTTTTGCCCCTTTTTTGCCCCCTGCTAGACAAAAAGAAAAACCGCTACTCCTAAGAATAGCGGTTTAATCATGTTTTTAAGCTATTAATGTAGTCGCTCTCTTATTTAAGAGTAACTGAAGCTCCAGCTTCTTCCAATTTAGCTTTGATTTCTTCAGCTTCTGCAGTTGCAACGCCTTCTTTAACAAGTGCTGGTGCACCGTCAACAAGTTCTTTAGCTTCTTTAAGACCAAGACCAGTGATTTCACGTACAACTTTGATAACGCCAACTTTTTTGTCGCCTGCAGATGTCAATTCAACGTCGAATGAATCTTTAGCAGCACCAGCGTCAGCAGCACCAGCCGCAGCAACAGCTACAGGAGCAGCTGCAGTTACACCAAATTCTTCTTCGATAGCTTTTACAAGGTCGTTCAATTCAAGGATTGAAGCTTCTTTAATTTCAGCAATAATGTTTTCAATGTTCAATGCCATTGTTATTTCCTCCAAATATGTTTTTAAATTTATAATAGATTTTCGTAGCTAGGCTACGCTGCGTAGCTTAAGATTAAGCTGCGTCTTCTTTGTTGTCTGCAACCGCTTTGACTGCAAGAGCAACGTTGCGCACTGGCGCTTGAAGTACAGAAAGGAGCATAGAAAGAAGTCCTTCGCGGTTTGGAAGAGTTGCAAGTGCAAGAATCTCTTCTTTAGATGCGACAGCGCCTTCGATGGCACCACCTTTGATTTCAAGTGCTTCAGCGTTTTTAGAAAAGTCGTTCAAGATTTTCGCTGGTGCGATAACATCTTCGTTAGAAAATGCTACTGCAGATGGTCCAACAAATACTGATGCAAGTTCTTCAAGACCAGCTTTTTCAGCTGCACGACGCAAAATTGAGTTTTTAATGACTTTATACTCAACTTCGTTTCCACGAAGCTCACGACGAAGAACTGTATCTTGCTCAACTGTCAAACCACGAGCGTCAACAACGACGATAGATGCAGCAGCTTTCATTTTTTCAGCTACTACGTCAACTAGTTCCGCTTTTTTAGCAATAATTGCTTCACTCATTAGTGTGTTCACCTCCGTAATTATTTTGCTTGGGGAATTTTTCAAAAAGAAAAACGCGCCCAAACCTAGACACGAAAGTACAATACGCTTCTTTTTACATGATACGTTTTGTCCTCGGTAGGATATTTATGAGTCGAGCTCCCCTACTGTCTTAGGCAGTTTTTTCAAACCGTATATAAGTATAGCATAGTTAAAAAAAGAATGCAAGATTTTTGCAAACTTTTTTTAAATTTTTTCGTGACGTAACTTCTCAAAGTAACTTCCACCTCTCTCCCAAAACTGGAAGTTAGTCTCAGACGACGAATGATGCTTAAATTAAGTCTGAGACTTTTCGGACCTCATTTCTAACTCAAACATCTCACACTTAATTCCACCATAAAAATCCGTTTTAGACTAATTTCCACTTCGGCAAGTCAAGTGGAAGTTACTTTGAAAAGTTAGCAACTGGCAGAATTAGCGAGAAATCTTAGTTTTTTCTAGTCAAGTTGGCCTCCTTTATGGTAAAATAGTAACGATAAGAAATGAAGGAGAATCAAAATGGAATCACATTTGGTTAGAATCATCAACCGCCTTGAAGCAATGGCAAAAGACGGCGGAAATTTAAAACGTAATTTTGAACGCGAAGGAGTTGTTGTTGCAGAAGTTGCGTACAGCCACGACGAAGAAAACGGCTCAATCTTTACCCTTCGTGATGTCGAAGCTCGCGAAACTTATACGTTTGACAGCATTGACTTGATTGCAATGGAGATTTACGAACTCCTTTACTAATGTAAAACAAGCTGGGATTACACCCTGCATGTCTAACCAAAATCCTTTTTGTCTCACAAATAGGATTTTTTTATAGTCCAAATTCACAAAAATTTTCATTGTAACAACTTCTCAAAGCTGCAATCTTTTTACTTGCTTTACACCCCAATCCTGTTATAATGAGAGTATAGAAATTTGACTATTATTGACCTTTGGACAGGTCAAGCTAAAGAAAGAAATGAGGTAGATGTATGCTTTGCCAAAACTGTAAAATCAACGACTCAACAATTCATCTTTACACCAATCTCAATGGAAAACAAAAACAAATTGACCTCTGTCAAAACTGCTACAAGATTATCAAGACTGATCCTAATAACAGTCTCTTTAAAGGCATGACGGATCTGAACAATCGTGACTTCGATCCCTTTGGTGATTTTTTCAATGACCTAAACAATTTCAGACCTTCTAGCAATACTCCTCCGATTCCCCCAACCCAATCAGGTGGAGGTTACGGTGGAAACGGCGGTTATGGTTCCCAAAATCGTGGTTCTGCTCAAACTTCACCACCAAGCCAAGAAAAAGGCCTGCTAGAAGAATTTGGTATCAACGTAACTGAGATTGCCCGTCGTGGAGACATTGACCCCGTTATTGGGCGCGACGATGAGATTATCCGTGTCATCGAAATTCTCAATCGCAGAACCAAGAATAATCCTGTTCTTATCGGTGAACCAGGTGTCGGAAAAACGGCCGTTGTCGAAGGTCTAGCTCAGAAAATTGTCGATGGTGATGTTCCACATAAACTCCAAGGTAAACAAGTCATCCGTCTGGATGTGGTTAGCTTGGTTCAAGGAACGGGTATCCGTGGACAATTTGAAGAACGCATGCAAAAACTCATGGAAGAAATTCGCAAACGTGAGGATATTATCCTCTTTATCGATGAAATCCATGAAATTGTCGGTGCAGGTTCTGCGAGCGATGGTAATATGGATGCTGGAAATATCCTCAAGCCAGCCCTTGCTCGTGGAGAACTGCAACTGGTCGGTGCTACTACCCTCAATGAATACCGTATCATTGAAAAGGATGCTGCCTTAGAGCGTCGTATGCAGCCTGTTAAAGTCGATGAACCAACGGTGGACGAAACAATCACTATTCTCAAAGGGATTCAAAAGAAATACGAAGACTACCACCACGTTCAATATACTGATGCTGCAATTGAAGCAGCTGCAACTCTTTCCAATCGCTACATACAAGATCGCTTCTTACCTGACAAGGCCATTGACCTCCTAGATGAAGCTGGTTCTAAGATGAACTTGACCTTGAATTTTGTGGATCCTAAAGTAATTGATCAACGCTTGATTGAGGCTGAAAATCTTAAATCTCAAGCTACACGAGAGGAAGATTTTGAGAAGGCAGCTTATTTCCGCGACCAGATTGCCAAGTATAAGGAAATGCAAAAGAAAAAGGTCACAGACCAAGATACTCCTATCATCAGTGAGAAAACCATTGAGCACATTATCGAGCAGAAAACCAATATCCCTGTTGGTGATTTGAAAGAGAAAGAACAATCTCAACTCATCCATCTAGCCGAAGATCTCAAGTCTCATGTTATTGGACAGGATGATGCTGTCGATAAGATTGCCAAGGCTATTCGCCGTAATCGGGTTGGACTTGGTACGCCTAACCGCCCAATCGGAAGCTTCCTCTTTGTCGGACCAACTGGTGTCGGTAAGACAGAACTTTCCAAACAACTAGCTATCGAACTCTTTGGTTCTGCTGACAGTATGATTCGCTTTGACATGAGCGAATACATGGAAAAACACAGTGTAGCTAAATTAGTTGGTGCCCCTCCAGGTTATGTTGGCTACGATGAGGCTGGGCAATTAACTGAAAAAGTTCGTCGCAATCCATATTCTCTTATTCTCTTGGATGAAGTAGAGAAAGCCCATCCAGATGTTATGCACATGTTCCTTCAAGTCTTGGACGATGGTCGTTTGACAGATGGACAAGGACGTACCGTTAGCTTCAAGGATGCCATCATCATCATGACTTCAAATGCAGGTACAGGTAAGGCAGAAGCCAGCGTTGGTTTTGGGGCTGCTCGCGAAGGACGTACCAACTCTGTTCTCGGTGAACTCGGCAACTTCTTTAGCCCAGAGTTTATGAACCGTTTTGATGGTATTATCGAATTTAAGGCTCTCAGCAAGGATAACCTCCTTCAGATTGTCGAGCTCATGCTAGCAGATGTTAACAAGCGCCTCTCTAGCAATAACATTCATTTGGATGTAACTGACAAGGTCAAGGAAAAGTTGGTTGACCTAGGTTATGATCCAAAAATGGGAGCACGCCCACTTCGCCGCACTATTCAAGACTATATTGAAGACGCAATCACTGATTACTACCTTGAAAATCCAAGCGAAAAAGATCTCAAAGCAGTTATGACTAGCAAGGGAAATATTCAAATTAAGTCTGCCAAAAAAGCTGAAGTTAAAACTTCTGAAAAAGAAAAATAAATACTATATAAAAGAAGTAGAAAATGAAAATTTTCTGCTTCTTTTTTACTAAAATAACTGTAATTTCTTGACAGCTTGCTCTTTGTCCATTATGATAATAATAACGATACTAGATAATGAGGAAAATGCAATGGCAAACCCAACTTTCGGAGAAAAAAAAGCGAATACAGACTATGTTTCACGTTACGGTGTATATGCAGTTATCCCTGACGCTGAACAAAAACAAATTGTTCTTGTTCAAGCGCCTAATGGCGCTTGGTTCTTACCAGGTGGCGAAATTGAAGCAGGTGAAAACCACCAGGAAGCCCTAAAGCGTGAATTGATTGAAGAGCTTGGTTTCACAGCTGAAATTGGTACCTATTACGGACAAGCTGACGAATATTTCTACTCTCGTCACCGTGATACCTACTACTACAATCCTGCTTACCTCTATGAAGCGACTTCTTTCAAGGAAGTTCAAAAACCACTAGAAGATTTTAATCATATTGCCTGGTTCCCTATTGACGAGGCTATTGAAAATCTCAAACGTGGTAGCCATAAATGGGCAATCCAATCTTGGAAAAAACAGCATAAGATTGGCTAATACTCTTCGAAAATCTCTTCAAACCACGTCAGCGTCGCCTTACCGTAGATATGGTCACTGACTTCGTCAGTCTTATCTACAACCTCAAAATTGTGTTTTGAGCAGCCTACGGCTAGCTTCCTAGTTTGCTCTTTGATTTTCATTGAGTATAAATCAAGCGACTTTATTCAAAAAGTGCTATAATAGAATTAGAAAATCGGAGGAAATATTATGAAGCTTATCAATACGACAAACTCACACTCGCAACTTGTAAAAAGCCAGCTAGAAAGTACAGATGCAACCCTTGTTGAGGTTTACTCAGCAGGAAATACTGATGTTATTTTTACCCAAGCCCCGCTTCACTATGAAATCCTCATCTCAAATAAACACCGTGCTATTCGTGAGCCTGAAATCGAAACCATTCAAGAATTTTTCTTGAAACGTAAAATTGATAAGGACTCTATTGATGAAGCCAATATCAAGACACTCTACTCAGAGAAATTAATTGGGATTTCTATTCCAATCAAATAAAGAAGTTGAGTAAAAACTCGATTTGAGAAAAAATCCAATAAGTCTTTCCATAATAAAACGCATAGTAGCAAGAGTTTCTACACCTGCTATTATGCATTTTTATCATTTTGAATCCTTTTGCTCACGATATTACTATAGAAAAAGATTTGATTCTGCTCCTCACACAATCAAATCTTTTTCTTTTTTTAAAAACGAATCGTTTCACGTGTTTTCTCATATGAGGTAACAAAGCGGTTGGTTACACCAGGCTCTGCCACTTCCAATGCTTGTGAAATCTTGTCAAATGAAGCGCGATAATCAAATTCTTTTTCAAAAATTTCTAAAGCTTCGTTAAATGCTTCTTGAATGCGTTCATCAAATGAGCGATAGCGGTTAGAATATTGTAATAATTGTTCTGTCAAGGTTGCATACTGTACAATATTATAAGTTTCCGTTTCTAAAGCTTCCATATCATTCGTTGCAATTTCAAGAACTCGGGTAACAGATTCAATGTTAATCATTTTCTGTTCTAACTCAACCATTAAATCCTCGGTATTATTGCTTGCCGTAAAGAATAACTTCAAGAAAGTTTGTGGAATACCTGGCAGATTGCGTTTTTCCATGTATCGCTTGATAGTATGGAGACGGTTGACATAAACATTGGCCTTTTGACGTGCATTGATATCATCTTTCTCAATTTGTGTCAGGCGCTCACTAACTGAAATTTGCTCATCTTCAATATCTTTTAGTTGAGTTTGTAAATCCTCAAGATTTTCTTCAAGAACTGAATAAGCTTGGGTTGGTTCTTCTTGATTTGAAGTTACCTCAGCAATAGCTGCCTCAAAACTCTCTAATTCTGTCTGAATACGACGAACATGGCTTGCAGCTGTCTCAGGAAGTAAATAGGTCTTGCTCAAACGTGCAATATCTTCTCCCAATAAAGTATTATTCTCTTTCATATGTTGAAGGTAAGTTGGAAGAGTTGCAAGTAAATTTTCCACTACTTTCTGAGCAGCAATTTCTCGAGTAAAAATATCATACAAGGCATTGATTTCCTCTTGTGCCTGCCCATTCTCATATTCGGCATTATCCAATTCCAACTGACGAATATTCTCTTGGTTTTTCTTGAATGCTTCATAAAGCAAGTGGAAACGCGCTTCAATATCCGTTTCAACAAAATGATAATTAGCATCTAAGAGCTTACGATAACCATCTTCTAAATCTTCTAGTTGATCTGGTAGCTCTTTAGATAATGTTGTTACAATTGCTGGTATACGATCAACGATATGTGTCAAAGCCAAGATATGATTTTCAGCATTATCCAAAATCACAGCAGCTTCCACAGGGTCACCCGATGAATTCAAGGTTACAAATTGTGAAAATTCAGATTGGATATTTTCTAATTGTTTTTCAATTTCATCCAAGGCTTGACCATACTGTTCTGAATTTTCAGCAACTCTATGCTGAAGTTCCTCAAATAAATCCAAAGCATGAAGAACACGACCACTATTTTTAGATTCTTGCTTCTCTAAGTCTGCCAAAGCATTGCGAATTTCAGCAATATCTTCTTCAATCAAAGTAATTTGACTCTCAATTTGGTCAATTTGATGACTGGCCTTGAGAAAACGAAATGAATGGTTATAGCCTTCTGCTTCAAAGAGATTATTTTCAATATCGGCAAAAGAGTTGAGAGATAAATCGACCCATTTTTGATTCCATTCACGGAAAGCCACTTGACTTTGTCCAATCAAGTGCATATTTTTTACAGCTTCCACTTCATCATTTACTGGAAGATTGTATAGTTCTTCTTTTCTTTCTTCTAGCGCCTCTAATCTTCCCTCATTTCGCTTACGTAGAAAGATTGCCACTACATAAGCCAGAACTAAAATGACTGCAATTGCAACCATTAAATAAATTAGTTGTCCATTAGACATATCAAACTCCTTTTTTACTTGAAACAATCGTAATGATTATATCATATTTTTTAGACCAAGGGAACTACTTCTCCCGATTTTTTAGACATCAAGTGTACTATAAACGGCATTTTCTTCGATAAACTCACGACGAGGCTCTACTCGATCCCCCATCAACATATCAAAGATTTTATCTGCTTCTGCAGCATCATCTACAGAAACTCTAGCCATCAAGCGATGTTCGGGATCCATGGTTGTTTCCCACAACTGATGATCGTCCATTTCACCCAGACCCTTATAACGCTGAATAGTTGGTTTGGCACGTCCTTCACTGTGGCGGGCTAAAGCTTCTTGGAGTTTGATTTCTTGATCTGCACCTGGCTGGATGTATTCTTTAATCTCGCTTCCAACCTTGACACCATAGATTGGTGGTTGGGCAATATAAACATAACCAGCTTCTAGGATTGGTTTCATATAACGATAAATCAAGGTCAAAAGAAGGGTACGAATGTGGGCTCCATCGACATCGGCATCCGTCATCAAAACGAGTTTTTGGTAACGGGCTTTCGAAACATCAAATTCTGCGCCAAATCCTGTTCCCATGGCTGTGAAAAGACTACGAATTTCTTCGTTAGCTAGAATCTTATCCATACTTGCTTTTTCAACGTTCAAAATCTTACCGCGAATTGGAAGGATAGCCTGAAACTCACGGTTACGACCAGATTTGGCTGATCCACCAGCTGAGTCTCCTTCGACGATGAAGAGTTCTGTTTCAGCAGGGTTATTAGAAGAACAGTCTGCTAGTTTCCCTGGAAGATTGGAAATTTCCAAACCAGATTTTTTACGTGTGACTTCACGTGCACGCTTGGCAGCCACACGAGCCTTAGCAGCTAAAATCCCTTTTTCCACGATACGTTTGGCAATCTGTGGATTTTCCATGAGGAAATCGGAGAAGGCATCACTGAAGAGACGATTGGTAATCTTGACCACTTCGCTATTCCCCAGTTTGGTCTTAGTTTGTCCTTCAAACTGTGGATTTGGGTGTTTAACTGAGATAACTGCAGTTAAGCCTTCGCGGACATCTTCCCCTGTTAAGTTGTCTTCATTGTCTTTAAGTAATTTATTCTTGCGAGCATAATCATTGATAACACGTGTCAAGGCTGTACGGAAACCTTGTTCATGCGTTCCACCTTCGTGTGTATGAATATTATTGGCGAAACTCATGACATTTTCATGGTAACCAGTTGTGTACTGCATGGCTACCTCAACTGTGATATCATCCATCTCACCATCTGTGTAGATTGGTGTATCAAAGATTACATCCTTATTCTCATTGATATATTCAACGTAGCTAGCAATCCCACCTTCATAATGGTAATGTTTGGTTTGTTCCAAACCTTGGCGCTTATCTGTAATTGAAATTTGAAGACCGCGATTTAGAAAGGCCAACTCTTGAATCCGTTTATTTAATTTATCAAAATCAAAAGTTGTTGTTTCAGTGAAGATTTCTGGATCCGGAGTAAAATGAACCGTTGTTCCAGTTCTATCTGTATCCCCAACCACCTCAATATCTGCAACAACATGACCACGACGGTATTCTTGGTAATGAATTTTACCGTTTTTGTGGACATGAACGTCTAATTGAGTGGAAAGGGCATTAACTACTGAGGACCCTACTCCGTGAAGACCACCTGAAACCTTGTATCCGCCACCGCCGAACTTTCCTCCAGCGTGAAGGACTGTAAAGACGGTCTCAACAGCAGGTCGGCCTGTTTTTTCCTGAATATCGACTGGGATACCACGCCCATCATCGACAACAGTAATCGAATCATCTGGCTCAATAAAAACTTGAATATGGCTGGCAAATCCTGCCAGGGCCTCATCAATTGAGTTATCAACGATTTCCCAGACTAGATGGTGAAGACCTTCTTTTGAGGTTGACCCGATATACATCCCTGGACGCATACGAACAGCCTCTAAGCCCTCTAAAACTTGAATTTGACTGGCATCATAATCCTGTGCCTGCAGATTTTTGATTTCTTCTGTCATCTTATTCCTTTTTCTTACATGTCTAATACTTGTCTTAAATTCACGATACTGGTAAACAAGTGGGTAGCTAGTCCTGCAGCTTGACCTGCTTCGATATCAATCGGTCGATCACCAATGACAAGACCAGAGTTAATCTGATACTTTTCTCTTAAATAAAGCATGGACTCGGGATTTGGCTTTCTCTTAAAGCCTGAGCTAGAAGTCACCACTTCTGTAAAATAAGCTGCTATAGAGGTTTTTTCTAAAATTTCTAAGACCTGATTATTTCGATGAGAGACCAAAAAATGACGCCCACCTTGTTTTGAAATATCTTCCAATAAGTCAGAAACTCCTTCAAATAAAATCGGGTGTTCAAGCTCTCTGGCTTCATTTTCCTTGTATTTTTCTAAAAAATGCTCTAAGTTGGGAGCGAATGTCTCAATCGCAAAATCAGTAGAAACCTTTAAAGCTTGATAGACACTGTCATGATCTTGTGTGATGCCATACAATGCCAATGTTTCAACAAAGGCAGCTGTTGAAGTTTCATAATTATCCAGTAAAGTTCCACCTAAATCCCAGATATAATCGTGATATTTCATACCCTTCATTATAGCATTTTTTTATAAAAAAAGCGATGATTTCCCTGATTTTTCCACATAAAAAACGAGAGTTTGACTCCCGTTTTACTGATTTTTACCAAAGACATCTCGATAGAGCATTCCTGTTCGTAAAGTCTCTGCGTCCCCTCCTAGTTGCTCCACCAACTCGTAGGCAAAGGCAAGGGTTGTTGAGGGGCCTCGACTGGTTGTCAAGTGACCATCTACCACTACTGTTTCCTTGACATATCGACCATCAAGGATTTGCTCTTGAACGCCATCATAGCAAGTGTACTGCTTATTTTTCAATACCCCTGCTTGATTGAGGGCAATTGGTGCCGCACAAATAGCTGCTAATTTTTTTCCTTCTCGTTCGAAGCATTGCAACTCTTGAATCAAAGCCTGATTGTCTCGCAAATGTGCAGAACCAGGCATTCCGCCAGGAAGGACAATCATGTCATAGTCTGATAAATCACCATCAAAGACACGATCTGCTCTTACTTGGATTGCATGCGAACCCGTTACTTGCTCTTCAAAACCAACCATATCACATGTGATATTGGCTCGACGCAAGACATCCACAACTGTCAAAGCTTCAATTTCTTCAAAGCCCTGAGCTAACATAACGGCTACTTTAACCATGATTTTCTCCTTATTTGATTCGTTTTAATACAACCTTTTTCCGCTTGAATCGGACTTTTCCACTCTTTTCTTCAGCTAGATTAGTCTGGTAACTCATCGATAAAAGCAAACCAACACCAATCAGATTACTGATAATAGCTGATCCTCCTTGCGAAATGAAAGGCAAGGGAATCCCCGTCAAAGGAAGTAGTCCAGTCACAGCACCGATATTCTCAAAGATGTGGAAGAGCAACATCATAATCAAACCTGTGGAAATATAAGTGTAGAACTGGTTATTTGATTTAAGAGTAATCTTCAACATACGGTAAATCAACATGAGATAGAGGGCAATAACCAGGACAGAGCCAATAAAGCCAAAATCTTCTGCAATAACCGTAAAAATCATATCTGACTCTCGAACTGGGATAAGCAGATTCGAAGCATTAAATCCCTGACCAAATAAGCCACCACTCCCAATGGCAATCTGCCCTTGAGCCTGCTGGTAAGTCGTTGTTTGGGCAAACTCAAAGGGATTGAGCCAAGCCAAAATCCGATTGATTTGGTAGGTCGGCATTCCAATCTGGTGAAGAAAAGCTCGTCCGTCCTTGCTAATAAAGATAGCTAAGAAACCAGCAACTCCTGTTACAGCAGTCACAAATACTGGGATAATAATTTTCCAAGAAACCCCTGATAATAAAACGATTCCTGAGAAAATGGCTACAAAAACCAAAGCCGTCCCTAAGTCACTTTGAAGTGCTAAAAGAACTAGGACTGGAATAGTAAAGAGAATCATCCAAAAAATTAACAAAAAGTCCAGCGGAACCGTGCGTCTCCATTCCTTATGTTTTTTAGTAAATTGGACAATGACACGGGCCAACATGAGGATATAGGATATCTTCATAAATTCTGACGGTTGGAACAAGGTGATACCATTTACCGATACCCAGTTTTTGGCACCCGTTGATGCAACTAAGCTTGGATTATAAAAGACAATCGGCAAGACCATAAGTCCCAAACCTAAAATATATAGAAAGGGGGTCACCTTCCAAAGAAACTCTGTATTGAAGAGCATGACGATAAAACCAATCACAAGCCCCAAGGCAATCCAGGCGACCTGCTGCCCTAAAATGGGCAGAATATTATTTGGATAATCATGACTAACGGCTATATAGATAGCCACCACACCGATGACCAGCAGAAAAAATACTGGCAAGAGCAAACTATAATCGACTCTAGAGTCGAGAGAACGTTTCATATACACTAACCTTATACTTTCATACAATACTATTTATCAAAGTTCATTTAAAAATTTATCAACAGCCTCATCAACTTCGGATCGAGAGACGGTTTTAACAGTCGCTTCTTTTGCTAGAGAAGTCACTATTTGCTTGCCATATCGTTTTCCGACAATTCTCCTATCAAGAATGAGGGTTAAGGAACGTTGGTGTTCACGTCTCATACTTCTTCCCAAAGCCTGTTTTAAACGAATAATGGCCATTGGCAATTGATAATCATAAAAGGCATTTTTCCCTTCTTGAATTAGTTCCTGATTGATTTTTTTCGTCAAGGGCTCTTGGGGATTTTGGAAAGGAAGCCTTGGTACAACTTGAATCACAAAAGGATGACTTGAAAAATCAACTCCCTCCCAGAAACTTGCTGCACCAAGCAGGATTTGTTGTTCACCTTTTTCAAAGCGTTTCTTAAGCTGATGAACATCCCCATTTTTATACTGGGCCAAGTGGCTAACTGGAAGTAAATCCGATACTGCTAGAAGCATGTCTTTAGCAGTAAAGAGAACTAAAATCGGTTGCTGGAAAGCTTGAACATCCATCAGCAAATCAGCTACCTCTTGGGCGTAGACTTCTAAGGAGGTTTCTGTTACCAAGGGGAAATCTTTGACCAAGACCACTTCTTGATCCTGTTTTTTATGAGCTTCAACCTTGACAAATTTAGCTTCAGGATAACCCAAAAGGTCTGCCAAAGAAACTCTCTGACTAATCTCAAGAGTAGCCGACACTCCCAAGACTTGACATGAATTAGGTACTAAAGAAGATAGGAGAATACGTCCTGATTTCGTAGAAGAAATTTGAATTTTCTTTTGACTCGTTTCAGTTGCTTCAAGCCAGTAATCTCGGTCAGCTGTAAAATAGCGAACCAGTTCCTCAAAGCCTTCTACTTCTAATTCTGAAAAATACTGGTGGAGATTAGCAAGAGAATCTAAGATATTTTTCTTAGATTTTCCAGACTGAAATTGTTCTATCAAGTAGAAGCACTCAAAGCGAATACTTTCTAGTATTCGTTGCTGAACCTTATTTTGCTCCTCCAGTAGAGCCTTATCAAGCAAATCGACAATAGACTGGATATCATGGGTCTCTTGAAGCAGATTTTCTAAAGCCAACAAAATCTTTTGAACTTCATCAATAATCAGTAAACGGTCGCTGACAAATTCAGGATTATCTTCCAGTCTGGTTACAAGATAGGCATGATTGGTCACTAAAAGTTTGCAGGTTTGTGCCCTTTCTTGACTACGTTTCCAAAAATCTTCCGTCACAAATAAGCTCTTGGATGATAAATTCCCATCATGACGAAGATCTGTCAGAAAATGTTGATAACGGTAGAGTTGACCAATTTCATCCAAATCCCCGGTTTCTGTCTCTGTCAACCAGACCAAGAGTTGCATTTTAAAGCGTCTAAATAAGCGATTTTCATCATTTTCCTGCAAGGAGCGATAAAAGGCATCTAGCTTCAGATAATTGTGTGGTCCCTTTAAAGAATGAATATCTATATGGAACACTTCCTTGAGACGTTTACCTTCTTCTTCCATGATTTGATTTTGAAGAATCTTTGTCGGAACACTAAGAACAATTTGTCGATCTTTGCCTTGAGATAAAGCGGGTAAGAGATAACCATAGGTTTTCCCAATCCCTGTCGGCGCTTGAATCAGAGAGACAGGTTCATCTTTCAATAGCAAGTCAACCTCTTTAGCAAAACTTTCTTGTCGTTCCCTCACTTCAAGGTTCAACAGAGAAATATTTTTAGAAAAATCTTGAGATAGTTTTCGCGGCTCCAGAGGAGCTGCAGTTTTCTTGAAATACAGTCCTTGAACTTGGACCAAGTCTGAAGAACTCAGAATAGATTGGCTGCGATAAATTTCTTCAATAACCAGGTAGGACTCATATAGGAGGGCGTCAGCCATTTCCAGCAAGCGTTCTAAAAGACCTTTAGGAAGCTGGGCCATCTTTTCCCGTAGAAATAAGAGTAATTCCGCAGTAGCTTGGGCATCTGAAAGGGCTGTGTGGGCATGCTTTAGAGGAATTCCTAATTCTCGACACAAAATAGGCAAGCTATATTTTTCCAGTTCAGGGAAAAAGACCTGGGACAATTCGACCGTGTCAACACGAGGATTTCTTAGCTCATAACCTTCAAAAAATAAATTTTCCGCCAAAAGATTGGCATCAAACTGAACATTGTGGGCTACAAAAATCCCATCCTCTACCAAGTCAAAGATTTTTCTAGCAACTTGCGAAAAATCAGGTGCTTGCGCCAGACGTTGGTCTGTCAATCCTGTCAGTTCTTTGATATGAGCATCTAAGGGTTCATGTGGATTGACATCCGTCGTATAGTGATCGACGATTTTTCCATCCTCGATCACGACAATTCCAACTTGGATAATTTTAGCCTTACTACCTGTGCTAGTTGCCTCTAAATCCACCACAACATAGCGATTACCAATCGTTTTCATTATAAAAAATTATACCAAAAAAAGGGCCATTTGGCACCTGCAAACATGGGATAATTTTCAAACTCAAGAAGGTTACTTGTATTAAAATTCCCAGTAAACAGAGCATCCTGGCCTACTTATTTTTTGGAAACATTGGAGAATAAGAAAAATTGAGAGAAGAAATTTTAAATCTTCCTTCTCTCAACGAATCATTTGCTTTATTTAACCATGTCAGGATCGTAGTCATAAAATCCTGTATCAAGGAAACGGTTTTTAGGGTGAAGTTTACGAACTTCTTCATCCAGCAAGAAAGCTTGGTCATGGCTAAAGTTGCCCTCTTGAATCAAGCTACGCGCTTGGATAAAGAGTTTTGCAATCTCAACAAAATTCTGACCAGGAGTGTAGAGCCCTTCTAGTTTCCAGTGAGTAAAACCATGCTCCACCAATTCTGTCAATTTGGTCATCAAATCGAGATCATTGTTGGCAAAGATGTGGGTACCATGATTGTCTTCAAAAATGGAATAGTGGCTCTCTGGGTCACTTGGCTCAGCCAAGAAGAGGTCACGCTTGCGCGTCTTTTCATCATCGATATGCGTAAAGTTATAGTAGTTTTGCAAGAGCGGACGTTTAGAATGATGGATGACACTAGCACCGTACACCAAAACTTCAGCAGGAATTTCCAAAATCTCTGGCATTTTGAAGAGTTCAGCCGATGGAATTTCACGCGCCAAAACAGCCTCAGATGCGCCAGCCTTTTGTCCCCAGAAGTTAATCTGACGACTGCTTGTCACCATGGTTGAAGCATCATAGATGGTCTTAAATGAATAACCATCGCGATTGACCACGTAAAAAACGCCTGCATCCCCAATCGTAATGTAATCGGCCTTAATTTCTTCCAAGAAATCGAGGAAGGGCTTAATACGATCCATCATGTCTTGGTGCATAAGGGCATTGACTGCAACAATCAATTCCTTATCAGCATCATGAACCAGCTTAGCGATTTCACGCAATTGGTCATGACTAAAGGTCGTTGGTAGACGAAGGCCAAAATCTTTCTCACCGACATAGATACGGTCTACGCCAGCTTCGAGCAATTGTTTAACTTGTTCAATACTTTCAGCAGTTGCTGTAATGATAATCTTTTCCATAAGAAAAATTATACCATATTTCTCCAAAATGAGCCAAGACTTATCAGAGTTTTACAAATAGGAATTATTTCAGTAACTTCCACTTAACTCACCAAAGTGGAAATTAGTCTAATACTCTTCAAACCACGTCAGCTTTATCTGCAACCTCAAAGCGGTGCTTTGAGCAACCTGAGGCTAGCTTCCTAGTTTGCTCTTTGTTTTGCATTGAGTATAAAACAAATTTTTATAAGATTAACTAGATGAAAGGCAAACCCAGAAGCATAAGAGAGCTCGCCAGTAACTAAGAGAGCTCGCCAGTAACAATGATTTTGTATGCTATCCATAAATAGCAAACATTCTCAAGCTCCATTAATCTTCAAAACATCTTAGATAAAATCTAGTCCAAAATTTAAACAATTGATGCTGTAGGATTTATACATTGTTATAAATTTCTAGTCGTTTTGTTTTTATGATAAGAAAAATGACATAGAAAAACGAGTATCTCTAACTACAGAAATACTCGTTTTTTGATAGTTAGGAGTGATTTTTGCTCAGCTTCATTTCTTTTTATGAAATTTGTCAAGCAAGCGACCAACTATCTCATCTTTTTTCTATTTCTGTCAATATGCGTGACAGGTAGTAATGATAGCCAAAAATAGCAAGACCAAGCAAGAGGATAAGAGCTCCTACTCCCAAGCTAATGGCAAGGATAGGGGAGAGAGACCGAACCAAGAATAAGCTCCCTATTACAAGGGCCATTAAGATAACACTATAAATTAAGAGTAAAACTATTGCTACTATACGATTTGAACGGTTCACCAGGTCCGTAATGTTACTCCAATTGGTTGACAGATTTTTCACGTCCTTAAGGTAATGGTGGCAAGAAAGGATGACACTGGCAAGGATCCAGACTACAAAAAGATAAATCATCGAAAGGATGGGCAAGCCTAGATATAGAGAAAGTCCAAGTAAAGTCAGAACTGGTAAAAAGGACTGGACAGCAAATATAATCCAAAATTTCACTTTCACATAACGAGCAAAGTCAAAGGGTAAACTCTTAAGAAAATTAACATTTTCCCTCTCCAAGGACAAGGCAATTGAATGCAGGCTGGTGATATTGTTATTGACAACTGCTATAAAGAGAACTATAAAAAACAAGGGTAACCAGTATGGAGGATGAATGTCTGGAACTATCTGAGAATCTCGGATTTTGGAAATCAGACCAATCATCATGAGATAAGGAAGGAAAGCACTTGTAAAAAGCACTGTAATCACGCCAGTCCCCTGTCCCAAGAGGGTGAGGTGGTAGCGTAAAACCATACGGAAAAATCCCTTTTTAGTAGTTGAAATCCTCTCCTTACTGCGACGTTCTTTTTTGACCTTCTCCTCACTATTAAGCAGGATAACGTCATAAAAACGAGGAAGGACCTTCTTTTTGGTCAGGTAAAGCAAGAAAACAGTTAAAGCTATCCAAGCGAGCAGACCCAGTATGGCTTCTGTCGAAAAAGGCTCCACTGCTATTTTGTAAAAGATATGAAGAGGATAAAGGAGAAATGGAATGTCTCTAACTTTGTCAACAATACTTCCAAAAGTCGACTGTAGAAAGAGGACAAATATTAAAGGTATGAGAACCCCTATCCCAATCATCACATTCGAAAAAATAGACTGATACTTTCTGAAGACCCTAGTCTGAGCCAAGAAATGTACTGCCACTACCATCACTAAAGTAACAGAGACAAATAATAAGGCCAAGGACAGCAGCATCAAAGGCAAACCCAGCCAAATAGAAGGAGCTAGCCTAATATAGAGGACTAGAAAATAAGCTAGGATTGGTATAATTCCAGTTAGAGCTGGCAAGAGGACAGACAGTCCTTTAGCAATTATAATCTCTGATTCTTTAAAGGCATAGGGCCTATACGATGCCAAGTCCTTACTCTCATAAAAGACATTGTAAAATGCAGTGAAAGAAGTTGAAAAGGCAAGCACCAGTAAAATAGCAACCATGCTACTAAAAAAACTTGGTATTTCCTCAAAAGGAAAACGAAAGGCTATATTTATAAACATGAAAAGCATCAAGAGACTAGAAAAAATGTAAGAACTTAGGACTCTAGCGGAAACATTTACTTTTTTCCCAGGATTCTTAGCCTGCTTCTTTCGTAGGTTAGCCAGATTAGCTTCTTGAGATGAATAGAGGATATTGATATCAACTAATTTTTTAATGACCTTGAGACGCATCTGAAACCTCCTCTTTTCTACCAGCAAGGCTAAGGTAGATACTTTCCAAAGACTGATCTGGATGATCTTTCCTCAAGTTCTCTATGCTACCACAATAAATCAAATGTCCCTTTTTCAAAATGGCAATCCGATCACAGACTTGCTCTGCCACCTCTAGGACATGGGTTGAAAACAAGACTGTCTTGCCTTTTTGTGCATGTTCCTTCATCATCTGCTTCAAATCAAAGGCAGCCTGGGGATCCAAACCAGTCAAGGGTTCGTCCAAAACCCAAATATCGGGATCAGACAAGAGTGCTCCGATGACAAAGACTTTCTGACGCATTCCGTGAGAAAGAGTTTCAATAACCTGATAGCGATTTTCAGCAAAATCAAAAACGTTCAATAGCCTAGCTAGACTAGCCTCCAAGTCAGAGCTAGTCAGATCATAGGATGAGGCAATCAATTCCCAAAATTCATTGGCCGTTAAGCGTAAAAATAAGTCAGGCGAGTCTGCTACGTAGCCAATCTTTCGTTTAATAGCTAAACGATTTTCCGATAACTCCTGACCGTCTACCAGAATACGACCACTGCTGGGAGAAATGATACTGACTAAAGATTTTATAGTGGTCGATTTTCCAGCCCCATTATGGCCAATCAAGCCCATAATCTCCCCATTTTTAATCTGCAAATTGAGATTGCTCAAGGCCTCTTTATCACCATACAACTTACTAACATTTTGAAATTCAATCATGGGATGACTCCTATCTTTATCTATATTACATACTATTATACTAGCACTTTGATACAAAAAAATCAACACTTTATTTTAAGTAGATACAATAGTTTCCTTCTATTCTTACGCAAACGTTTGCGACAAGAGATACTTTATGATAGAATAAAGAACAAGATTGACAAGTAAGAGGAAACATCATGCAAAATCAAACACTCATGCAATACTTTGAATGGTATCTGCCCCACGACGGTCAGCACTGGACGCGTCTAGCTGAAGATGCTCCACACCTAGCTGATCTCGGTATCAGTCATGTCTGGATGCCACCAGCTTTCAAGGCTACCAATGAAAAAGATGTTGGCTATGGAGTCTATGACTTATTTGACCTTGGAGAGTTCAACCAAAAAGGGACTGTCCGCACTAAGTATGGTTTTAAAGAAGACTATCTTCAAGCCATTCAAGCCCTAAAAGCACAGGGAATCCAGCCTATGGCCGATGTGGTACTCAACCACAAGGCTGCTGCTGATCACAGGGAAGCCTTTCAGGTCATCGAAGTGGATCCTGTAGACCGTACAGTTGAACTCGGAGAACCCTTCACCATCAATGGCTGGACTAGCTTTACCTTCGATGGTCGCCAAGATACCTACAATGACTTCCACTGGCACTGGTACCACTTCACAGGTACTGACTATGATGCCAAACGCCGTAAGTCTGGGATTTATCTGATTCAAGGGGACAACAAGGGTTGGGCAAATGAGGAATTGGTCGATAATGAAAACGGTAACTATGACTACCTCATGTATGCCGACCTAGACTTTAAACATCCTGAAGTCATCCAAAATATCTATGACTGGGCTGATTGGTTCATGGAAACGACTGGTGTAGCTGGTTTCCGCTTGGATGCCGTTAAGCACATTGACTCTTTCTTTATGAGCAATTTTATCCGCGATATGAAGGAAAAATATGGTCAAGATTTCTATGTTTTCGGTGAATTCTGGAATCCAGACAAGGAAGCCAATCTGGACTATCTCGAAAAAACGGAAGAACGCTTTGACCTTGTCGATGTTCGTCTCCACCAGAATCTCTTTGATGCTAGCCGAGCAGGTTCCAACTATGACCTTCGTGGCATTTTTACAGATAGCTTGGTTGAACTCAAACCTGACAAGGCTGTAACCTTTGTCGACAACCACGATACCCAACGAGGTCAGGCTCTTGAGTCTACTGTTGAAGAATGGTTCAAACCAGCGGCCTATGCCCTCATTCTGTTACGCCAAAATGGCCTTCCATGTGTCTTTTACGGCGACTACTATGGGATTTCAGGGCAAGATGCTCAACAAGATTTCAAAGAAGTCCTTGACCGCCTCCTAACCATCCGAAAAGATTTGGCCTATGGAGATCAAACAGACTACTTTGATGACCCTAACTGTATCGGTTGGGTACGTTCAGGTGCTGAACATCAATCCCCAATCGCAGTCCTTATCTCAAATGACCAAGAAAACAGCAAGTCAATGTTTGTCGGCCAAGAATGGGCTAACCAAACTTTCGTAGATTTACTTGGAAATCACCAAGATCAAGTTACAATCGATGAGGAAGGTTATGGACAATTCCCTGTCTCAGCTAGATCTGTAAGTGTCTGGGCAGCCAATACAATCTAACAGACAATAATAATCAAGCCAAGTCCAAGCGGATTTGGCTTTTTTGGTATGAAAAAGACCTACCCAAATGGATAGATCTTTAAACAACCTATATTTTTGTTAAAAATTATATCACTAATTGACACGTTCTGTTCTCAAACATTATAATTTTCATCTAAATCTATAAAATTTTATCTGATTTTGTTCTATTACATTTCCAACATAATGTTTGTAAATTACTTTCCGTAGACATTCCACCCTTTGAAACTGGAATAATATGATCCACTTCTAGCAATAATAAATCTTGTTGAGCAGTAGATGCTCCGCAATATTGGCAAGTATAACAGTCCCTTTCTTTGACATACTCACGTAATTTTTTAGTCATTAATGCACGTTGAGCTTTAGCACTTTTCTTATACTTAACTTGCTCATCCATATAAGTAATTAATAATTCAATTATTTCCTCATTTAGTGTAATTGAAGTAACTTGACTAGAATTACCACCTGCACTAACATATTGAAAAGTATAGGTAGGAAAATTAAAATTAATTTGGGGAACTTCAATGTTGATATAATATAAAAATTCTTCTTTATAATACTTTAAAATAAACTGTGGAGGATTTAAACTATTTAAAATTCTTGCCAATCTATTATCAAGATTCTCTTTAGCATTAAGAAATCGTGATACTTGTTCACCAATTTCTTGAATACGCTGTAGATTTTCTTCGTTAGGCTTAAAATCAAAATACTTACATAAATACTTAAAAGGTTCTAACTCTGCATTTCTAACAACTTGTAGTGAAGCATTATAAACATATTTAGATTGATAATCAATAACGTTCCTATCACGTTGAATATTATACAAACTTGTATTTTGTCCTTTAGCTACATGAGCATACTTATATTTATCAAAACTTGTAGATTGTAAGCTTACCTCATCAAACTTCTCAACATATTTAGCTATTTCATTATATTCTGTAACAAAAGAATCGATTTGTATTTTATTCCGAATAAATTCATCACTTAAAAAGTAATGTTTTTTCATATTATATCGAACAAGCCTATAAATTAAATAAATCCAACCAATCCAAGGAATAAAGAACGCAACAATAAACTTGAGAATTTCATTATTTTTTCTTTTGAATTTATTTAATTTAATTTTATTTCGCTCTTCTTCTATTACACTTATTGGTATTTCAATCGATGAGTATATTTCATCTATCGGTTTATTTATTGTATCTCTGTTACTATTAACAGCTATAGCTTTTTTACTATCTTTAATATACAACCAATAGAAAAGGAAAGTAAATACGGAACTAAAAATAATTTGAGATATAAATTGTTGGAAGCCTAGCTGGTCAATAATTTTTTTGGAATCAAATACAAATCCAATTGTTCCCATACCAAAAAATATACTTAAAGCAACATAAATTTTTCTTTTCATAAGAATACTCTCTTAACAATATCTTTTCAACTCTTAATTTTTAAAATTATCAAAGAATTAATAATCGAGTTTACAATTTACCTGCTACGGCATCCAACAATTCTTGGATCTTAGCTTGGTTGCTTCCTCCTGCCATGGCCATGTCTGGTTTACCACCACCACGTCCATCGACGATTGGTGCCAATTCTTTGACAAGGTTTCCTGCATGAAGGTCTTTTGTCTTGCTTGCTACAAGGACATTGACTTTGTCACCGATAGCGGCAACTAGAACAAGAAGATCAGAGTAGTCTTTTTGTTTCCAATTATCCGCAAAAGTACGAAGGGCACTAGCGTCAGATACAGATACTTGACTAGCAATGTAACGGTGACCATTGACTTCCTTCACATCCTTGAAGATATCGCCTGCGGCTGCAGCTGCGGCCTTTTCTTTCAATTCAGCATTTTCTTTTTGCAATTGACGAAGTTGTTCTTGAAGTCCTTCTACCTTGTGAGGTACTTCCTTGACTTGAGGTGATTTCAAGGTTGCTGCGACAGCTTTAAGAGCGTCTTCTTGTTCACGGTAAGCTTCAAAGGCTTCCTTACCAGTCACTGCCAAGATACGGCGAGTTCCTGATCCGATCCCTTCTTCTTTGACAATCTTGAAGAGGCCAATTTCAGAAGTGTTGCCAACGTGGGTACCACCACAAAGCTCGATAGAGTAGTCACCGATTGTAACAACACGGACTTCCTTGCCGTATTTCTCACCAAAGAGGGCCATCGCTTCCATTTCCTTGGCAGTGTCAATATCTGTTTCAACTGTCTTCACTTCAAGTGCTTCCCAGATTTTTTCATTGACTTGCTGTTCAATAGCACGCAATTCTTCTGCAGTTACTGCTTGGAAGTGGGTAAAGTCAAAGCGAAGGAATTCAACTTCGTTAAGAGATCCTGCTTGTGTTGCGTGGTTTCCAAGGATATTGTGAAGGGCAGCGTGAAGCAAGTGAGTCGCAGTATGGTTTTTCATGACACGGTGACGACGATTTGTATCAATTGCCAAGGTATATTCTTGGTTCAAAGCAAGTGGTGCATGGACTTCAACTGTATGAAGAGCTTGACCATTTGGGGCTTTCTGAACATTGGTCACAGTAGCCACAACCTTACCTGACTCATCCAAAATTTGTCCATGGTCAGCGACCTGTCCACCCATTTCAGCATAGAATGGCGTTTCCGCAAAGATAAGAGAGGCAGTTCCTTCTGATACAGCTTCTACTTCTGCATTGTCAGCCACGAGAGCCACCAATTTAGAAGACAATTGGCTAGCATTGTAGTTGAAGACACTTTCTACAGTGATGTTTTGAAGGGTTTCATTTTGCATACCCATTGAGCCACCCTTGACAGCTGACGCACGCGCGCGTTCTTGCTGTTCTTTCATGGCTGCTTCAAAACCTTCACGGTCTACAGTCATACCAGCTTCTTCAGCGATTTCTTCAGTCAATTCAACTGGGAATCCATAAGTGTCGTAAAGTTTAAAGACATCTGAACCAGCGATGACAGATTGACCTTTTTCTTTCAAGTCAGCTACAATGCCTTGGGCAAAGTGTTGACCTGAGTGAAGGGTACGAGCAAATGATTCTTCTTCGCTCTTAACGATTTTTTCGATAAAGTCACGTTTTTCAAGCACTTCTGGGTAGTAGCTTTCCATGATTTTTCCAACGGTTGGAACGAGTTTGTAAAGGAAAGGCTCGTTGATTCCCAATTTTTGACCATGCATAGACGCACGACGGAGCAGACGACGAAGGACATAACCACGACCTTCATTTCCTGGAAGGGCACCATCACCGATGGCAAATGAGAGTGAACGGATGTGGTCTGCGATAACTTTAAAGCTCATGTTGTCGCCATCTTGGTCATAGACCTTACCAGACAATTTCTCCACTTCACGGATGATCGGCATGAAGAGGTCCGTTTCAAAGTTGGTCTTAGCCCCTTGGATAACCGCCACCAAACGCTCCAAACCAGCGCCCGTATCAATGTTCTTGTGTGGCAGTTCCTTGTATTCGCTACGAGGAACAGCAGGGTCTGCGTTAAATTGTGACAAAACGATGTTCCAGATTTCAATATAACGGTCGTTTTCAATATCTTCTGCAAGCAGGCGAAGACCGATATTTTCTGGGTCAAAAGCCTCTCCACGGTCAAAGAAAATCTCTGTATCTGGTCCAGAAGGTCCCGCACCGATTTCCCAGAAGTTGTCCTCGATTGGAATCAAGTGACTTGGATCCACTCCCACTTCAATCCAGCGGTTGTAAGAATCTTTATCATCTGGATAGTAAGTCATGTAAAGTTTTTCAGCAGGGAAATCAAACCACCCAGGGCTTGTCAAAAGCTCGTAAGCCCAAGTGATGGCTTCGTCACGGAAGTAATCCCCGATAGAGAAGTTCCCCAACATTTCAAACATGGTATGGTGACGTGCAGTCTTCCCTACGTTTTCGATGTCGTTGGTACGGATAGCCTTTTGGGCATTGGTAATACGTGGATTTTCAGGGATAATGGTCCCGTCAAAGTATTTCTTAAGGGTTGCTACCCCAGAGTTGATCCACAAAAGTGTAGGGTCATTTACAGGAACCAAGCTCACTGATGGTTCTACTGAGTGACCTTTGGTCGCCCAGAAATCAAGCCACATTTGGCGTACTTGTGCACTAGATAGTTGTTTCATATTGTCTCCTTATTTACTTGTTTAATGTGATTGGCTTTCCAGCATTTCCACATAGTCAATCGCAACACAGAGGGAAATGACTAGATCTGCATAATCGTCCTCAAGAACCGTTACGGTATAGGTAGAGGTCAGATGGAAGAGTTCCTTCTTAATTTCTGCAATCAGCTGATCGCGATCATCTAGCAATTTGAAATTCAAATCCCATATATTGCCCTCGATACGAAGACCTAGATTATCAAACTCATACTTATCTCGCCAGAAGGTCAACTTCTTACGAATGACAAAACTCGAGCCATCCTGAAGCTGAATCTCAAAACGAGGTAGTAAGGTTAAGATTTCTTTACTGATCTGACTAACCTGTTCACCATTAGCATCATAGATGATAAAAGTTTTGGGAATTTTAAAAAATGATCCCTCCACCTGATAGGCTATTTCTCCCCTGTCATCCTTGATAGCGAAGCGTTCGCCTCCAAGACGAAACTTTTGTTTGACAAGAAATGTTTTCATCAACACCTCCAAAAATCAAAAGACAAGCTCATATCACGAAGGGCGAAAAACCGCGGTACCACCTTCATTCAATGAACTTGTCATTCTCTTGTTCTTATGCAATTGTATGATTGAGTAGCATGACTTCCTAGCTTAGATGGCTCGCAGCACCGCCATTTCTCTGGACTAAGACAAGTGAAAATCAATTCTCAACTCTCTTATTATAACGTTTTTTTAAGTCTGCGTCAACTGGAAATGATTCCTATTTAAATAACCCATTCCCTACATCTCAGATTACTTTTTCAGAATATACTTTTTCTTACTGCCATTTTTCTTTTTATCCCAACTTTTATCCCAAGTTTTTGAATATTTCATAATAAAAGACACCAAATTATTTAATTTTGGTGTCTTTATCTGCTCTCTAAATATTTTAAATTGTTTATTTCTTAAGATTTTTTACTATTAAAAAAATGATGATTAGAAAGAGAGTTATAGTAAGAGCGACTGTCATCAAACCAAACATTCCCATTTTACTTCACCAGTGTAACTAGATAGTCTGCGTCGAGCTCTGCTCGAAGAGCTCCGTCCCAACTTGGGCCGTTAATCCAAGGAACACTGAGTTGAAATGTGAAATATGCTGTTGCTCTCCTATTACTTTCATGCACTAAATTTGCGGAGTTTGTGCCTACTAGATGGAAATACCATAAATCATATGCGCTGGTAATGTTACGAGTATCTATTGTGATATAGAAGCCACAGTTAAATATCCCGCGTCTGTAACTTATATGATAAGTTCCGTTACTAGCTTTTTCACTACCAACTTGTGCCCATCTAAAACTGGTTCTAGGTCTGTCAGCAACCTTTGTAACGGTAATTACATTTTCTTCCCCAGAATTATCTGTAAATACTTGTGTAGCAGAATCCCCGACTTTCATTACTAAAGATGTTCTTGTTTCATAACTACCGTTATTGTCAATATTTTCATCTGCCTTTGTAGTTGAAAATGTTGTTAAAAACAATAAACTAGCAACTGCTGTTAAGAAAATCATAAACTTCTTTTTCATGATTTATTCCTCCTATCTTTTTTAAAAGCATAGAATATTTAGAGAGTTTCTTGTGTTTGTGTTTACGCTTACATTATACCATAAAATATTGTTATTGCAAAGAAAAAGAGTTAAAAAAACGAACCAGCTTGACTGATTCGTTTTCTTATGTTCCACTCCTACTTCCGATACATTTTAAACTGTAGGAAGAGGTCGCTATATTTTCCTGTCCATTTATGGTCAAATTTCTCATAAACTTCCAGGTGTTTCATGGTTTCAGCATCAGGATAGAAGGCCTTGTCTTCTTTTTTCTCCTCTGGGAGCAGTTCCTTAGCTGGTAAGTTTGGTGTTGAATAGCCGACATACTCCGCATTTTTAAGAGCATTTTCGGGTTTCAACATAAAGTTGATAAAGGCATAGGCTGCGTCTTGGTTTTTGACTGTTTTGGGAATGACCATATTGTCAAACCAAAGGTTGCTGGCCTCTGTCGGTACCACATAGCGTAGATTTTCATTTTTTTCTAGCATTTGGCTGGCTTCACCAGAGAAGGTCACACCGATTGCAGCATTGTTCTGAATCATGTAACCCTTCATCTCATCCGCAACAATAGCCTTGATATTTGGAGTCAATTTGTAGAGTTTGTCTACTGTCTCTTCCAACTGCTGGGGATCCTTTGAGTTAAGGCTGTAGCCAAGAGAGTTAAGCCCTAGTCCCAATACCTCACGCGCCCCATCAAAGAGCATGATAGAGTTCTTATACTCTGGCTTCCAGAGGTCATCCCAATGCTCAGGCACTTCATCGACCATAGTTTCATTGTAGACAATTCCCAGTGTTCCCCAGAAGTAAGGAATAGAGAATTTATTACCTGGATCAAAGGATTGGTTGAGAAACTCTGGTCCGATATTTTCGATTCCTTCAAGTTTTGAATAATCAAGTGGCACCAAAAGGTCTTCGTCCTTCATCTTGTTAATCATGTACTCACTTGGGATGGCAATATCATAAGTCGTTCCACCCTGCTTAATCTTGGTATACATGGCTTCGTTGGAATCAAAGGTCTCATACTGGACTTGGATTCCTGTTTCTTCTGTGAATTGCTCCAAGAGTTCTGGATCGATATAGTCTCCCCAGTTGTAGATAACCAGTTTTTGACTATCTCGGCTATTGATTTTACTATCGAGATGAGTCGCAATTCCCCACAAGACAAGGATAATGGCTACAATTCCTGCTAAAAATGAATAGAGTTTTTTCATGCTTGCTCCTCCTTCTCACGTGAGATAAAGTAATATCCAACAACTAGGATAATACTAAAGAGAAAGACAAGGGCAGACAGGGCATTGATTTCTAGCGAAATCCCCTTGCGAGCTCGAGAGTAAATCTCGACTGAGAGGGTTGAAAAGCCATTTCCCGTTACAAAGAAGGTCACGGCAAAGTCATCTAGCGAATAGGTGAAGGCCATGAAATAACCTGCAATGATAGACGGTGTCAGGTAAGGAAGCATGATTTCCTTGAACATCTGAAATTGACTGGCTCCCAAGTCGTAAGCCGCATGAATCATGTCGCCATTCATTTCCTTGAGTCGAGGCAAGACCATCAAGACCACGATAGGAATGGAGAAGGCCACGTGACTGGAAAGAACTGTCAAGAATCCAAGTGAAAACTTGAGTTGGGTAAAGAGAATCAAGAAGCTAGCACCAATCATAACATCAGGAGCAACCATGAGGATATTATTGAGGGAAAGAAAGGCTTCTTGGTATTTCTTACGAGACTGATAAATGTAAATAGCACCGAAAGTCCCGATAATGGTCGCTATCAAGGCTGACAGAAAGGCCAAGAAAAAGGTCTGAGTCACAATCAACATGAGACGACCATCGCCAAACATGGTTTTAAAATGGCTCAAACTAAAGCCTGTAAAGCTGTTCATGTCGTTGCCTGCATTAAAGGCGTAGCCAATCAAGTAAAAGATTGGCAGGTAGAGGACAAGAAAGACCAGTCCCAGATATAGATTGGCAAATTTTTTCATCGTTCTCTCCTTTCCTTGGTCACCCACATGGTGATGAACATGGTCAGAATGAGAATCACACCGATGGTTGAACCCATACCGTAGTTGTCATTGGTCAGGAAGTTCTGCTCAATGGCTGTCCCCAAGGTGATAACGCGGTTCCCACCAATCAAACGGGTCAGCATGAAGAGACTCAAGCTTGGAATAAAGACCGACTGAACTCCACTTCGCACGCCGTTCATCGATAAAGGGAAGATGACATGACGGAAGGTCTCCCACTTGGTCGCACCGAGGTCATAGCTGGCATTGATGAGATTGTTATCCATATCGTCCAAGACATTGAAAATCGGCAAAATCATAAAGGGAAGCTCGATGTAGCTTGCGACAAAGATGAAGGAGAAATCGGTAAAGAGCAATTGCTGTGAACCGATTCCGATAAATTCCAAGAATTGGTTAATAGAGCCATTCTGACCAAAAATCCCGATAAAAGCATAGGCTTTAAGGAGCAAATTGATCCAAGTAGGCAGGATAATCAGCATAAGCCAGAGTTGACGGTGCTTGAGACGGGTCAAAAAGAGGGCTGTTGGATAGCTGATAAGCAAGGTCACAAAGGTCACAATTCCTGCATAGAGTACAGAGTTGAAACTCATTTTTAGGTAGGTCAAGTTTTGTGACGCAAAATAGGACTTATAATTTTCTAAACTGAATTGTCCTTCAATGTTGAAAAAGGATTGACCGAAAATCAAGACCAAGGGTGCCAACACAAAGAGGACAATCCAGAGCATATAGGGCACTACAAAGAGTTTAGAGCTTGTTTTCTTCATCTCTTTCCTCCTCGATTGCATTGATCAGACCTGCTTCTTGCTCTTCGATTTCTACGTATTCTTCGATACGAGCATCAAACTCTTCTTCGGTTTCGTTGAGACGCATGATGTGGATGTCTTCTGGTTCAAAGTCCAGACCGATTTCCTCACCCACGATGGCCTTACGAGTCGAGTGGATCATCCATTCATTTCCAAGTTCGTCATAGGCAATAATCTCGTAGTGAACCCCACGGAAGAGCTGGGTATCCACCTTAACTTGGAGCTTGCCTTCTTCAGGAAGGGTAATGCGCAAGTCCTCTGGACGAATAACAACCTCAACAGGTTCATTTGGTTTCATCCCCCCATCGACCGCTTCAAAGCGTTTGCCGTTAAACTCAACCAAGTAGTCCTCAATCATGGTTCCTGGCAAGATATTTGACTCACCGATAAAGGTCGCAACAAAATGGTTAATCGGCTCATCGTAGATGTCCACAGGTGTTCCAGACTGGACAATCTCGCCATCATTCATAACGAAAATCCAGTCACTCATGGCCAGAGCTTCTTCCTGATCGTGAGTGACAAAGACAAAGGTAATGCCCAATCGTTGTTGCAGTTCACGCAGTTCATACTGCATGTCTGTTCTTAATTTCAAGTCCAGCGCTGACAAAGGCTCGTCCAGCAAAACCACACGGGGTTGATTGATGATGGCACGGGCAATAGCCACACGCTGACGTTGTCCTCCAGAAAGTTTACGGATAGAACGTTTTTCGTAACCTTCCAACTGAACCATCTTGAGAACTTCCGCTACGCGCTGCTCGATTTCTTTCTTGTCAATTTTACGCAAGCGAAGTGGAAAGGCAACATTTTCAAACACATTCATATGTGGGAACAAGGCATAGGATTGAAAGACGGTATGGACGTCTCGCTTGTTGGTTGGGATATCATTAATTCGGACACCGTCTAGCATGATATCTCCTGTCGTCGCATCTAGTAAACCTGCAATGATGTTTAGGATAGTTGATTTTCCTGAACCAGATGCGCCTAGAAGAGTATAAAATTTCCCCTCTTCCAACTCAAAGTTGATATCTTTGAGAACCTTGGTGTTGCTGTCTTCAAAAACTTTTGAGACGTTTTTGAATTCAATAATTGGTTTTTTCAATTGTCATTTATTCCTTCTTTTTCATAGATTAACAGATCAGGGCTCTGTCAGGCCGCTACTACCTCGTGTAGGAGATTGAACTGCCTACATTCTTCTGCACTAACGATAGGCTTTCACCTCCTTTCCATGACATAGCAGCAGCTTTTCAACTAAAGTGTCCTACTTGCTTTCACCTAAAATACGGACTTCTCTTTCAAGCGTGATACCTGAGTGTTCCTTGACTTTTTCGATAACAGACTCAATCAAGTCCTCGTAGTCTTTGGCCGTTCCGTCAGCAACATTGATCATAAATCCTGCGTGCTTTTCAGACACTTCAACACCACCGATACGATAGCCTTTCAAGCCAGCTTCTGAAATTAACTGACCTGCAAAATGCCCGACTGGACGCTTAAATACCGAACCACAGGATGGGTATTCCAAAGGTTGCTTGAGTTCACGTAAGTGCGTCAAGCGGTCCATTTCTTGCTTGATAACCTGATGGGTTCCTGGAGCAAGGGCAAATTTAGCTGACAAGACAACTGCACCAGACTCTTGAATGGCTGAGTGGCGGTAACCAAAAGCCAAATCTTTGGCAGACAGGGTCTCGATTTCTCCATCCTTGGTCAAGACCTTACAAGACTGCAAGATATGGGCAATCTCACCACCATAGGCACCTGCATTCATAAAGACAGCACCGCCAACGCTTCCTGGAATGCCACAAGCAAACTCAAAACCAGTCAAACTATGACGAAGCGCAATGCGAGTTGTTTCAATCAAGTTGGCACCAGCTTCTGCTTCAATGGTATAGCCATCAACGGAAACGTTATTGAGCTTGTCACACAAGATGACAAATCCACGAATCCCACCATCACGAACAATGATGTTGCTAGCATTTCCAAGAACCATCCAAGGGATATTTTCTTGATTAGCAAATTTGACAAGGCGCGCCAACTCAAAACGATTTCGTGGAAAGACCAAATAATCGGCCTCTCCACCTACTTTTGTATAACTATAGCTATGCAAGGGTTCCTGAAAACGTATATCAATTCCTTCTAAGATTTCAAGCATTTTTTCTCTTACAGACATGTCACTCTTCCTTTTACAAAATTCATTCCATTATACCATTTTTAGAGACATTTGACGACCCTAAAAAGACCTTGTTTGAATTTTGCATAAGAAAAAGAGGTTTCCCCCTTTTCTTATAATTTTTTACAAAAGATTGCCTTGGTTCCATAGGCAACCAGAACGAGCTCTAATGCTAGGACAGTTTCCACCAAGACTGGATTTGTCAACCAGCCAACTTGGACTAGAGATGGTGCCAGATCAAAGAAGGCATGTAGGCCATAGGCTGCTAGGAGATAAATCCATTTCTTCTGGCGAACAGCTTGGTAAACCCAAACAGTCAAGAGTAATTGGAAACCTAGGGCCAAGATTCGCTCAAAACCAAGCAAATAAATCTGCCAGACTGATAGCGACTGGATAGTTTTCAACATATTTTCAGACAGCAATTTCATAACCTGTGGATCCTGAGTTTGAACTGCCGAAAGCACGAAGTAGAGATTGAGTAAACTAGTAAGGCCTAGGAAAATTAATTCCAAGCCACCATGCCCCAGTCCATAAGCCAAGGCATCTGCCTTTTCCAAACTTCTCTTTTTCTCCAACCATTTGAAGAAAATAAGACGAGCAGTTTCCTCAAAAAATGCTGCCATGGCTAGTCCATAGATGATATAGACAAGCGGATGGTCTTGCAAGAGGGCAATACTGCCGTCTTTTTGAGGATGCAAAAATAAGATATGCACCAGTTTTTCCAAAATCTGTGAAGAGACAAAGAAAGCGACAGCCCCCAAGCCCAAGACAGCTAGATTGATCTGGTATTTCTTTTTGGCATACCAAACGCTTCCTATCAAGAAAGCCAGCAACAGCACCATGGTAATGATAATATGAATGGTCATTTTCTTCTCCTATTCCGCCTTTTCAATATCTTTTTTCATCTCGTCAACATTGAACTTAGCAAACAAGTATTGACGATCTTGGACTGGGAAACGTTGGTCCAACTGGTCAACCGCTCCCACCTCGATAATCCCTTCCTTGATGACAAAGTCCATGACATGCCCACCGAAGGTCAAGTCATCTGAGATGAAGTGGAGATGATAGCCTGCCACACTGACACCATGAAAAATCTCTGGCGTCCAGAAACCAACGATGGTTCCCGCCACATTGTCACGACTATATTCCGGTTGATGGGTTGCGACCTCAGCAAACTTGGTATCTGGTGTCGACTTAGGAATCATGCGCACATGCATATGCGAAAATTCCCCACGAATCTTGATAGAGCGGAAAAGATTTTCCCCATCATAATAAGACTCGATTCGTTCTTCCAATTCCTTGTCCGTCATCTCAAAGCGCTGGCGGAAAATGACCTCTGCCTGATGTGGTACTACTGCTGCATAAGGAATAAGGGCATCTGGTGATACTTCTACAATCTCTGGTTGCTCTCCTGATCCCTTGGCCTGATAGGCCTTGCCATCTAAGACAATCAATTCTCCATCAATAGAATCCAAGGTTCCCAAACCAAGGTCACCATGTTCTAGCAATTCTCCTACTGTCATAGTACCACCATAAAGGCCAGCCATCAAGGCTCCAAGGGTATTGTATTGAAATAATTTCACTGGTTCCTGCACGTTCTTATCCATTCACTTTCTTGTCTGTTATTCTATAAATCTTACTCCTAAGTATACCACATTTGCCCCTAGATGTGAACGAGAGAAACACCCTAGACATTGCCAAGAAAGAAAAAAAAGGGTACAATGTAACAAAATCAAGGGAGGTTTGGAATGAAGAAACAAAGCAAGTACCAAGAGGTCGTTTCCTATCTAAAAAACGGTATCGAGTCTGGACGTTTTCCGACGGGTAGCCGCCTGCCTTCTATCCGTCAACTGAGCCTTGACTTTCATTGTAGCAAGGACACTATTCAACGCGCCCTACTGGAATTACGGCACGAACAATACCTCTATGCCAAGCCCCAGAGTGGCTACTATGTCCTAGAACAAGGGCAACACCAGGACCTAGAAATTGAGGTTACCGACGAACATGCCAGCGCCTATGACGATTTCCGACTCTGTGTCAATGAAACCTTGATTGGCCGGGAAAACTACCTCTTCAACTACTATGACAATCAAGAAGGATTAGAAGACTTAAGGCAATCCATTCATAAACTCCTCTTTGACCAAGCTCTCTACTGCAAGGCTGATCAACTGGTACTGACTTCTGGCACCCAACAAGCCTTATTTATCCTCTCTCAAATTTCCTTTCCCAGTCAAGCTAAAGAAATCTTGGTGGAACAGCCGACCTACCATCGAATGAATCGCCTCTTGATTGCTCAGGGATTAGACTATCAAACGATTGAACGAGGCATTGATGGGATTGACTTGAAGGAGCTGGAGCGACACTTCAAGACAGGAAAAATTAAGTTTTTCTACACCATTCCTCGATTTCACTATCCTCTGGGGCATTCCTATTCAGAGCAGGACAAACAGGCTATTCTTAACTTAGCTACCAAGTATGGTGTTTATATCGTAGAGGACGACTATCTAGGTGATTTGGATTCCAAGAAGGGCCAGACCTTCCACTATCTGGATACAGAAGAGCGCGTCATTTATATCAAGTCCTTCTCAACCAGCCTCTTTCCAGCCCTGCGGATTACGGCACTCATTCTTCCAAATGCTATCAAAGAAGCCTTTGTGGCCTACAAAAATATCCTAGATTACGACAGCAACCTCATTATGCAAAAGGCCCTGTCACTCTATATTGACAGTCAATTGTTTGAGAAAAACCGTCTTGCTCGCTTATCCAATCAGGAAGACTACCAAAAACAAATCGAGGAAAGACTAGCTAACACTCCTTGCCCCCTTCCTCATTATCCCCTTCACGATGGTTTGCTACTAGACCTGAGACAGTATCCTAAAATCGCTAGTCTCAAACACAGCCAGCTGGGCTTGGACTTCTTTGAAGAGGCTTACTTGGATGCCTGTCCTTATCAATTTGCCAAGGTGTCCTTAGACAATCTGGAAAAGGTTTTAAACTATTTAAAAGCAGAATTGGAATGATGAACTGCACCCCAAAAG
>NZ_VMLG01000019.1:0-627 GCF_013276565.1 Streptococcus sp. 53 | reverse complement strand
ACTCCATATAGGCTTGGTCGGCTGCTCGTGCGTCTTCGATATCTTCCATGAGTGCCATGAAGTCGTCAAAATCCATGGTCGTTGTGTCGATACCGTGTTTGTTTAGGTAGTCCGTGATGTAGGAATTTTTTTCTGTGAAGTTGATAGTGATAGTCATTAGCGTTCTCATTTGCTTTTGAAGTGGGCGGATAGGACGGATGTGATGAAGTCGATATCATCTTCATTTAGTGGTTTCCCGTCAAATAACATGGTGTTGGCTGCTGCTTTACGTAAGTCTATGCTTTGTCCGTTTACTTGAGCAAATTCATCACTCCCGGCGATAGCAGGGTTATCTGTTCGTCCGAGCAGGTAGTCGGTGGATACGTTGAAGTAGTCGGCGATTTGTTGTAGCCGTTCGGCAGAAGGTTGATTCCTCTTCAACCCATACAAAGAATTTTTGCCTAGTTTTAGTTTATCTTCTAAAGTATTTAGCGAAATCCCTTGTTTTTCACATAAATCTTTTACGATTTCAAAAGTAGAAAACATTGATTTATCAGCCTTTCTAAGACATGACAAAAAATATTTTATAAAATACGCAAAAATTAGTTGACATTATTTTGCGTTTACGCTAAAATAGTTTTTGTAAGT
>NZ_VMLG01000018.1:0-727 GCF_013276565.1 Streptococcus sp. 53 | reverse complement strand
TAAAATAGTTTTTGTAAGTTAATGAGTTAGTAAAAAACGAAGTTAAAACTTATCTAAAAATAAATAGCTTTAGCGAGCGAGTAAGTTGATAGATATAAGGTTTTATCAAGGTTTTTAATTATGCTTTCATTTTAGCAGATACGCTAAAAGCTGTCAAGCGTTTTATAAAATAATTTACTAGCTCTTTAACTTTGTTCCTTGACAATTGAATAGAGCATGTGAGATAATATAGGGGAATTGAAAAGTAGTTCCAATGGAACACAAATCCCCTAGTACCGCAAATACCAGGGGATTTTTTTGTGGGCTGGACACTAACGTTTGTCCTTGTCCTGCTTGCTATCCAGCCAGTCGCTAATCAATTTAGTTGCTAAATTGACTAAGAGCGGGGCAAGGATAAGTGTGAAAAGTAATTCCAATGGGACTCACCTCCTTTCAGAGGCTATATCGTTAGTGCCGTCACTATTATATCACATGCTCTATCAGTTAGATAGGGCATTTTTTATTTTCAAAAAGGAGGAGGTCGCATGAGCCAACAACATCTTAAATGGATTGAGCTTGTAAAAGAGCGAATTGAAAAACGTGGGTGGTCGCAGACGGACCTGGCTACCGTCGTAGGTGTTAGTCCGTCAGCCATCACGCAACTTTTCAAAGATGGTAAAGGAAGTGATGACTTGAAGCTTCGCATTAATAAAAAATTGCGAATCAGTGAGTCGTGGGAAAAGTTTGA
>NZ_VMLG01000017.1:0-33412 GCF_013276565.1 Streptococcus sp. 53 | reverse complement strand
ACGCCGGAAGTAGTTGGGGTTGCCCCCTGTGAGATATGGAAGTCGCTTAGCTTTATTCCGCCATAGCTCAGTTGGTAGTAGCGCATGACTGTTAATCATGATGTCGTAGGTTCGAGTCCTACTGGCGGAGTAGTTAATTAAAGGAGGTTTTGACCTCTTTTTTGTTATATAATTAATAATCTATCTCGCACCTAATGAAGCGAGATATTTTTCTTGACGATAGAAGTTTCAGACATCATCATTTTTGAACAGTGATAGCACTTGAATCGACGCTCTCTAAGTAGATTTCTAGTAGACATACCAGTCGTTTCGAGGTAAGAAATCTTAGAATGTTTTTGAAAGTCATATTTCTTCATTTGACTTCCACACTCAGGGCAAGACGGAGCATCGTAGTCCAGTTTAGCGATGATTTCCTTATGTGTCCCCCTATTGATGATATCCATAATTTAGAAATTAGTGTCTGTAAGCTCTAGTAATTTTGTGATAAAGTGTAATTGTTCCATATGATTCTTTCTAATGATGGTTTGGTACCTTTTCATTATAAATCTTATGGAATTTTTTTCTACCCTAAAAAGTGCTTCATTTCTATTCAATCACTTTATAGCTTAAACTGAGAAAGATTCAATGCAATGGTAACCGTACAGGATGATTTGTAATAAGGATAATTTTGTAAATCATTTATAGGAATTTTTTATTTTTAGGGATTTAATAGTTTGTTTTTGATGTAAGGTATTTATTCTATTCTGTCAACTTTTCCTATTTTTTCTCTTGTTGAGATTGGTATTTTAACAATTCAGGAATTGATAGTGAATGTGTAAAATTTTTTGTTAGAATAAGTTCATAAAAAAGAAAAGGAGTATTTGATTATGTTACAAAAAATTTATGAGCAGATGGCGGATTTTTATAGAAATATTGAAGAAGAGTATGGTACTGTATTTGGTGATAATTTTGACTGGGAACATTTTCATTTTAAATTTTTGATTTATTATTTAGTTCGATATGGCATTGGGTGTCGTAGGGATTTTATTGTTTACCATTATCGTGTTTCTTATCGTTTGTATCTTGAAAAATTGATAATGAAACAAGGTTTTGTTGCTTGTTGAGACAGTATGAGTTAATTTCCGAACAAATTTAACTTTTTATGGGAAAATAATGATAAATAGCCGGAATTTTTTCTAAAACATTTTTTAATAGTTGGAAATAGCAAATCTTTCTATTGTTTCTTCTTGATAAAAAGGCGATTTTTTCTTATAATAAATTGTAAGATATAATTGCGGGTGAGATTCCTGCCATGTATGTGAGAAAGGAAGAGCCTGAGGGCTCAGACAAGATTATGACTTCAGTTGTTGTTGTAGGTACCCAATGGGGTGATGAAGGTAAAGGGAAGATTACAGACTTCCTTTCAGCGAATGCAGAAGTGATTGCACGTTACCAAGGTGGTGATAATGCAGGTCACACGATTGTGATCGATGGTAAGAAATTTAAGTTGCACTTGATTCCATCTGGAATTTTCTTCCCTGAAAAAATCTCTGTTATTGGGAATGGTATGGTTGTAAATCCTAAATCTCTTGTGAAAGAGTTGAGTTATCTTCATGAGGAAGGTGTTACAACTGATAACTTCCGTATTTCTGATCGCGCGCATGTTATTTTGCCTTATCATATCGAGTTAGACCGTTTGCAAGAAGAAGCTAAGGGCGACAATAAGATTGGGACTACAATCAAGGGAATTGGTCCAGCTTATATGGACAAGGCTGCTCGTGTTGGGATTCGTATTGCAGATCTTTTGGATAAAGATATTTTCCGTGAGCGTTTAGAACGTAACCTTGCTGAAAAGAATCGTCTTTTTGAAAAATTGTATGACAGTAAAGCTATTGCTTTCGATGATATTTTTGAAGAGTATTACGAATATGGTCAACAAATCAAGAAATATGTGACAGACACATCTGTCATTTTGAATGATGCGCTTGATAACGGTAAACGTGTGCTTTTTGAAGGTGCACAAGGAGTTATGCTCGATATCGACCAAGGTACCTATCCATTTGTTACGTCATCAAACCCTGTAGCTGGTGGTGTGACAATTGGTTCTGGTGTCGGTCCAAGCAAGATTGACAAGGTTGTTGGTGTATGTAAAGCCTATACGAGTCGTGTTGGAGACGGTCCTTTCCCAACTGAGTTGTTTGATGAAGTGGGAGAACGTATCCGTGAAGTCGGTCATGAATATGGTACAACAACTGGTCGTCCACGTCGTGTGGGATGGTTTGATTCAGTTGTGATGCGCCATAGCCGTCGCGTTTCTGGTATTACTAACCTTTCATTGAACTCTATCGATGTTTTGAGTGGTTTAGATACAGTGAAAATCTGTGTGGCCTATGATCTTGATGGTCAACGTATTGACTACTATCCAGCTAGTCTTGAGCAATTGAAACGTTGCAAGCCTATCTATGAAGAGTTGCCAGGTTGGTCAGAAGATATTACTGGAGTTCGTAATTTGGAAGATCTTCCTGAGAATGCGCGTAACTATGTTCGTCGTGTGAGTGAATTGGTTGGCGTTCGTATTTCTACTTTCTCAGTAGGTCCTGGTCGTGAACAAACAAATATTTTAGAAAGTGTTTGGTCGTAAGAGATTTTTAAGATTTGTTTAAGATAGGTCGGGTATACTATAGACAGTTACAAGAAGACCTCCTAACTTGTTGTAACAAATATCCTAAACTTTTCTTTTTCATAATAATCTCCCTATAAAGTCACCGCATTCGGTGGCTTTTTTTGTGTTAGGATTCATGATATAATAATAAAACTGACAAGTAGAAAAAGGGAAATTGATGAATTATACAGTTGAAGAAAAAGAAGTCTTTATGAGGGAAGCTTTGAGAGAGGCTAAGATTGCTCTTGAACACGATGAAATTCCAATTGGTTGTGTGATTGTCAAGGATGGAGAAATCATTGGTCGCGGGCATAATGCGCGTGAGGAACTGCAGCGAGCAGTTATGCATGCGGAAATTATGGCCATAGAGAATGCGAATCTGAGTGAGGAGAGCTGGCGCTTACTTGATTGCACGCTTTTTGTGACCATTGAGCCTTGTGTCATGTGTAGTGGGGCGATTGGACTTGCCCGTATTCCAAACGTGGTCTACGGGGCTAAAAACCATAAATTTGGCGCTGCTGGGAGTTTGTACGATATCTTGACAGATGAGCGTCTCAATCATCGTGTGGAGGTTGAAACGGGAATTTTGGAAGATGAATGCGCAGCTATTATGCAGGACTTTTTTAGAAATAGACGGAAAAAATAATTTTGCTTTTAAAATGAATAGGAATGTGATATAATAAATAGTGGAGCAACAGTTCTGCGTGAAGCGGGTCAGGGGAGGAATCCAGCAGCCCTAAGCGATTTGAATTGTGTGCTCTTTTTTTCGTGCTTTTTCCGAATAAATAAGATAGAATAATCTAGAATAAATGATAATAGAAAAGAGAAGATGATGAAAATTCGTGGTTTTGAATTGGTTTCTAGTTTTACAGATGAAAGTTTATTGCCCAAGCGTGAGACAGCGCATGCGGCTGGTTACGACTTAAAGGTTGCAGTACGTATGGTTATTGCGCCAGGAGAGATTGTATTAGTTCCGACAGGGGTTAAGGCTTATATGCAGCCGACTGAGGTTCTCTACCTCTATGATCGTTCTTCAAACCCTCGTAAGAAGGGCTTGGTTTTAATTAATTCAGTTGGGGTCGTTGACGGGGATTATTATGGAAATCCTGGGAATGAAGGGCATATTTTTGCGCAGATGAAGAATATCACAGACCAAGAGGTTATTCTTGAAGTTGGGGAACGTGTTGTCCAGGCTGTCTTTGCACCTTTCTTAATCGCAGATGGAGATGCGGCTGATGGCGTTCGAACTGGTGGATTTGGATCGACTGGGCACTAGAATGAAGATTATCTTTGTACGTCACGGGGAGCCAGATTATCGTGAGTTAGAGGAGCGTTCTTATACGGGATTTGGGATAGATTTGGCGCCCTTGTCTGAGAAGGGACGGCAGCAAGCTCAGGAACTGAGCACCAATCCTTTACTCCTTTCAGCTGAAATAATCATATCTTCTGCAGTCACAAGAGCTTTAGAAACGGCTTCTTATGTAGTTTGTGCTACGGGACTTCCTTTGAGAGTGGAGCCATTATTGCATGAATGGCAGGTCTATGAAAGTAGCACAGATAATTTTGAAAAAGCTCGTACTATGTTTCTAGAAAACAAGGGGGAGTTACTTCCTAATAGTCCTATTCAATATGAGACAGCTACGGAAATGAAGTCTCGTTTTTTAGAATGTATGTCTAAGTATCGAGAACATCAGACTGTGGTAGTTGTTGCTCATCGAATGCTCATGCGTCAGTTTGTGCCAAATGATAAGATTGATTTTTGCCAAGTGATTGAGTGTGAGTTAGAGATATAGAAAGAGGTTTATCATCGCAAAGAAAAAAGCGACATTTGTATGTCAAAATTGTGGGTATAATTCCCCTAAATATCTGGGGCGTTGCCCTAACTGTGGGTCTTGGTCTTCTTTTGTAGAAGAGGTTGAGGTTGCCGAGGTCAAGAATGCGCGTGTGTCCTTGACAGGTGAGAAAACCAAGCCCATGAAACTGGCTGAAGTGACTTCAATCAATGTCAATCGAACCAAGACGGAGATGGAGGAATTTAATCGTGTACTTGGAGGTGGAGTGGTACCAGGAAGTCTCGTTCTCATAGGTGGGGATCCTGGGATTGGGAAATCAACCCTTCTTTTACAAGTCTCAACCCAGCTGTCTCAAGTGGGGACGGTTCTCTACGTCAGTGGGGAGGAGTCTGCCCAGCAAATCAAGTTGCGAGCGGAACGCTTGGGAGATATTGATAGTGAGTTTTATCTCTATGCAGAGACCAATATGCAAAGTGTTCGCGCAGAGGTAGAGAGAATCCAGCCAGACTTCCTCGTTATTGACTCTATCCAAACCATTATGTCTCCTGAGATTTCAGGGGTGCAGGGGTCTGTTTCTCAAGTGCGTGAGGTGACGGCTGAACTTATGCAGCTGGCCAAAACCAATAACATTGCCATCTTTATCGTAGGTCATGTGACCAAGGAAGGAACCTTGGCTGGGCCGAGAATGTTGGAGCATATGGTGGATACGGTGCTTTACTTTGAAGGGGAGCGCCACCATACCTTTCGTATCTTGAGGGCAGTCAAAAACCGTTTTGGTTCCACTAATGAGATTGGGATTTTTGAGATGCAGTCGGGCGGTTTGGTTGAGGTCCTCAATCCGAGTCAAGTTTTCTTAGAAGAGCGTTTGGATGGGGCGACTGGTTCCTCTATCGTTGTGACCATGGAAGGGACGCGTCCGATTTTGGCGGAGGTTCAGGCTTTGGTAACACCGACCATGTTTGGAAATGCTAAGCGTACGACGACGGGACTTGATTTTAATCGTGCTAGCTTGATTATGGCTGTTTTGGAAAAGCGTGCAGGTCTTCTCTTGCAAAATCAGGACGCCTATCTCAAATCTGCTGGCGGTGTCAAATTGGATGAACCTGCCATTGACTTGGCAGTTGCAGTTGCCATTGCTTCGAGCTATAAAGACAAGCCAACTAATCCTCAGGAATGTTTTGTGGGAGAACTGGGCTTGACAGGAGAGATTCGGCGCGTGAATCGTATCGAACAACGTATCAACGAAGCTGCTAAATTGGGCTTTACTAAGATTTATGTACCCAAAAATTCCTTGACAGGAATCACTCCGCCCAAGGAAATTCAGGTCATTGGCGTAACAACGATTCAGGAAGTTTTGAAAAAGGTCTTTGCATAATCCGTGACAAATCCTCTTAAAAATGATAAGATAGGAGAAATATTTGACTATCAAATTTTCGAGGAGGGAATCGTGTCGTATTTTGAACAGTTTATGCAAGCCAATCAGGCTTATGTTGCCCTACATGGGCAGTTAAATCTACCACTTAAACCCAAAACTAGAGTAGCCATTGTGACCTGTATGGACTCTCGTTTGCACGTTGCGCCAGCCCTAGGTTTGGCACTTGGGGATGCTCATATCTTGCGGAATGCAGGTGGTCGAGTGACTGAGGACATGATTCGTTCGCTAGTTATTTCCCAGCAACAAATGGGGACAAGAGAGATTGTGGTATTGCACCATACAGACTGTGGTGCTCAGACCTTTGAAAATGGACCTTTTCAGGAGTATTTAAAAGAGGAACTAGGTGTCGATGTGTCAGACCAGGACTTTTTGTCCTTCCAAGATATAGAGGAGAGTGTGCGTGAGGATATGCAACTCCTTATCGAGTCTCCCTTAATACCAGATGATGTGATAATCTCTGGTGCCATTTACGATGTGGATACAGGAAGTATGACAGTCGTAGAATTATAAATACTTCATTTAGAAAGAAAGTGTATGAAGAAAAACAGCATTTTATTTATTTTTATCTTATTGCTATGTATTGGTTTGCAGTATGAAACTATCTACTATACGGACGGTTCGATGTCAGCTGCGGAATATGGACTAATGGGAGTTTCTATCTTTCTAGCTCTCTTTTACATAATTCCGGCTCTTTATTTCCTTTTCCGTATTGGGAAAAAATGGGAATTGCCAAAGAATGCCTTGATTTTGTCTTTATTGGGTGGGATGTTCCTTTCAGGATGGCTGTCTAGCTTTGCTAATACCTATATCCATGATTTATTGGAGGTTCTTTTCCCAGATAGTGCATTTTTAAATGCCTTTGAAAGTGCCATTGTGGCTCCTTTGGTAGAAGAACCCTTGAAATTGTTGCCACTTGTCTTTGTTTTAGCTTTGATTCCTGTGCGAAAATTAAAATCTTTGTTTTTACTAGGGATTGCTTCTGGTTTGGGATTTCAAATGATTGAGGATATTGGCTACATTCGTACGGATTTGCCAGAGGGCTTTGACTTTACTATTTCGAGGATTTTAGAGCGTATCATCTCAGGAATTGCCTCTCACTGGACTTTTTCAGGTCTAGCTATAGTGGGTGTTTACTTGCTTTACAGAGCCTATAAAGGACAGAAGGTTGGCAAGAAACAGGGGCATATTTTCCTAGGTTTAGCCTTGGGAACTCATTTCTTGTTTAACTCTCCTTTTGTGGAGTTGGAGACAGAGTTGCCTTTAGCGATTCCAGTGGTGACGGCTATTACTCTCTATGGTTTTTATCAGGCTTATCGCTTTGTTGAGAAGCACAATGAGTTGATGAACTAGAATATTTTTCAAAAGAATGATACAAGGGCACAAATATGGTGCCCTTCTTTTATTTTTGATTGAAAAATAGTGTAAAAAGCGCTACAATGGTAGATGGAAAAATCTTGTGAAAAGCACAAACGATACATATATACCGGAGGAAATCATGTCTTTTTCTGATTTAAAGCTGTTTGCCCTTTCTTCTAATAAAGAATTGGCAGAACGTGTGGCGCAAGAGATTGGGATAGAGTTGGGGAAATCAAGTGTTCGCCAATTTTCAGATGGAGAGATTCAGGTCAACATCGAAGAATCAATCCGTGGAAAACACGTCTTTATCCTACAATCAACTAGCTCGCCCGTAAATGACAATCTGCTTGAAATTTTGATTATGGTAGATGCTTTGAAGCGTGCGAGTGCAGAATCTATCAATGTTGTTATGCCTTACTATGGGTATGCACGTCAGGATAGAAAGGCGAGAGCGCGTGAGCCAATCACTTCAAAACTTGTTGCAAATATGCTTGAAGTAGCTGGGGTGGATCGTTTATTGACCATCGACTTGCATGCTGCGCAAATTCAAGGATTCTTTGATATTCCTGTGGATCACTTGATGGGTGCTCCTCTGATTGCGGATTATTTTGAGCGTCGTGGCATGGTTGGTTCTGACTATGTGGTTGTCAGCCCAGACCATGGAGGGGTGACTCGTGCTCGTAAGTTGGCAGAATTTTTGAAAACATCTATCGCTATCATTGACAAACGTCGTAGTGTTGATAAGATGAATACCAGTGAAGTCATGAACATCATCGGTAAGGTAGAAGGCAAGACTTGTATCTTGATTGATGATATGATTGATACTGCTGGAACGATTTGTCATGCGGCAGATGCTCTTGCAGAAGCTGGTGCTGTTGAAGTCTATGCAAGCTGTACGCACCCAGTTCTTTCTGGTCCTGCTATGGACAATATCCAAAAATCAGCTATTAAGAAATTGGTTGTTTTGGATACCATCTATCTGCCAGAAGAGCGTTTGATTGATAAGATTGAGCAGATTTCAATCGCTCATCTCCTAGGGGATGCTATCGTACGTATTCATGAAAAACGACCACTTTCTCCACTTTTCGGTATTGAGAAAAAAATTTAATGACCAAGCCTGAGATGATTCTCAGGTTTTTTCGTTTTTTTCCGAATAAATAGATAGTAGCAGTGAATCTAGTAAACATAGATTTAAAAATGTGCTATAATGAAAGGAGAAGAAATATGACTGTGCGTCATCCGGGCATCAGCCCAACCAATGACTTGGTTGCTAAAAAAATCTTTAGCAATCCAGAAATCACTTGTCAATTTATCCGCGATATGCTGGACTTGCCAGCAAAAAATGTGACCATTTTGGAGGGAAGTAACATTCACGTCTTGCCCACTACACGGTACTCGGCACAGGATTTCTATACCAGTATAGACGTCTTGGCGGAGTTGGACAATGGAACGCAAGTAATTATTGAGATTCAGGTGCATCATCAGAATTTTTTCATCAATCGCCTGTGGGCTTACCTATGCAGTCAGGTCAATCAAAATCTAGAAAAAATTCGTCAACGTGAAGGTGATACCCACCAGAGTTACAAACACATCGCCCCAGTTTATGCTATCGCTATCGTGGACAGTAATTATTTTCAAGATGACTTAGCTTTTCATAGCTTTAGCATGCGAGAGGATACGACAGGTGAGGTTTTAACCATCACCAATAATGGACAGGAACATCATCTAGTCAAGATGGCGTTCTTGGAATTAAGAAAATACAGAGAAACCAGCAAAGACGAGGTTCGCAAGCCATGGTTGGAGTTTTTCGGTAACAAGCCCTTTACCCAACAACCTGAGCGAGCCATAAGCCAAGCAGACCAACTGCTAGACTATAAAAGCTGGTCCGAGGAGGATAGGAAAATGTTTAGTGAACAACGCAGGCGTGAAGAACAAGCCTTACTCGCTCATGACTATGCCTTGGAAACAGCTAGGGCGGAAGGTATTGAACAGGGACTGGAGCGTGGGAAAGTTGAAGGATAAATCTTTGCCTTTCTAGATTTAGTACGCCAACATGCTTTATCTTCCGAATTTGCGAGTGAACAATTAGACACAAATTGAAAAAATATCAAGTTGACTTGACTTTTTTTATAGAATAGTATAGTATTTAGATACAAGCACTCCTTTTGCTCCCTGTTTCATAGCAACTGGAGTCATTTTTTTATAAATTTAGAAGGTTAATGATGTACACAACTGATAATAGTATTTCTTTGTCAAGAGATTTAAAGAGAGAAATGAAAGCATTTTTACCTCTTGAAGATTTGGTAAGTTATCTTTCAGATAAGCTAGATATGTCACCTGAAGAGGAACTAGATTCCAAAAATTTTTTACGTTGCCATAATTACTATTCGTTTTCTGCTTTTATTAAACAGGTTCCAGATAATCTTCATAAAGGAAAATTTCAAGCAGCGATTTCATTGTATGAATTTAATGACTGGTTGTCACAGTTTCTGTTTATATTTTCTGGTAGATTAGAGCAGTTTATAAAATCAACTTTTATTGAATCGCTTTGTCAGCAATATAATGGAAAATATCAAAAAGGTGAGTGTTACTTGGATGAAACTATTTATGAAAACTCTGAATTATATAACGAATTTATTTCAATTATAGAAAAACATTTATCAGAGAATCAAAGTCTGTCAATACAGCATCATATCAAAAATAAAGGTTCTAAGTTCCCAATTTGGGTGCTTTTTCAAGAGATGACTTTTGGGGAAACAACTCGTTTTATAAGTGCACTGAAAAAAGAGTACCGGGAGTATTGGATAGATACTACATTTTTATCAACTGGTGTGGTAAATTCTAAAATTCATGGAGAAGAAATCCGGAGTAAATTATTTGGCTGGGTTTCAGCTACATGGTATATGAGAAATAGGACAGCACATCATTTAAGACTATATGGTCAAAATTTTACAATAGCAAGTCCAAGTTTCTTTTCAGCTGATTTGCGTCAAATAAACAAGAATGCAGAGACTAAAAAGAAAAAGACCCATAATAACGATTTATTTGCTTATCTTTTAGCTATGAAAAATCTTATACAACATCATTCACATTCTTTTGTTCAAGATTGGAACGATTTTTTAATGAGTTTAGAGGCACAGTTGATGGAAAAGTCAAATATCATATTATCTAGTAAGATTGGTTTGCCAAGCAATTGGAAAGATATATTGTGGATTGGTTGAACTAAGGAATGATTTATTTGCTCAAGCTATTATTCAGAGAATCTTTGACAATCCAGATGAGAAACCAAACATTAAGAAGTTGATTACCAAGATGAATGAAGGATAAGATGCGAGATTTTGTAATCGCTATAGCGGACGATGTAATAGCTGAACAAGGTGAGAAAATCAGAATCATCAAGGAACACGATGATGCTCTTTCCGTCTGTAAAGAAGATTTGGAAACTCAGTCAAGAATACCAAGAGCAGGTCAAGATGATTCAAATCGTTCCTAGATTCAGTGTGCTTTAATTTTAAAAATTAGGTGTCAAAACCTTTTTTAATACAGACAAAATTAAGGATAAACAATAATTTTAATAACTTTTATTTTTTTTCGTCTCTTTTCCGAATAAATAGATAGAGCCAGAGAATCTAGTAAACCTAGATTTAAAAATGTGCTATAATGAAAGGAGAAGAAATATGACCTTACGTCATCCGGGCATTAGCCCAACTAATGATTTGGTTGCTAAGAAAATCTTTAGCAACCCAGAAATCACTTGTCAATTTATTCGCGATATGCTGGACTTGCCAGCTAAAAATGTGACCATTTTGGAGGGAAGTAACATTCATGTCTTGCCTTCCCTGCCTTACTCGGCTCAGGATTTCTATACCAGTATAGACGTCTTGGCGGAGTTGGACAATGGAACACAGGTTATCATTGAAATTCAAGTTCATCATCAGAATTTTTTCATCAATCGCCTGTGGGCGTATCTGTGTAGTCAGGTCAATCAAAATCTCGAAAAAATTCGCCAACAAGAAGGAAACACTCACCAAAGTTATAAACACATAGCACCAGTATACGCTATTGCTATCGTTGACAGTAATTATTTTCAAGATGATTTAGCCTTTCACAGTTTTAGTATGCGAGAGGACACGACAGGTGAGATATTAACCATCACCAATAATGGACAAGAAAACCATTTAGTTAAGATGGCGTTCTTAGAACTAAAAAAATATAGAGAAACCAGCAAAGATAAGGTTCGTAAACCATGGTTGGAGTTTTTCGGTAACAAGCCCTTTACCCAAGAACCCGAGCGAGCCATCAGTCAGGCAGACCAACTGCTGGACTACAAGAGCTGGTCCGAGGAGGACAGGAAGATGTTTAGCCAACTACGTATGCGCGAAGAACAAGCCTTGTTAGCACAGGACTATGCCTTGGAAACTGCTAGAGCGGAAGGAATCGAAAAAGGTTTAGAGCGAGGTCTTGAACGTGGTCGTGCAGAGGGTCTTGAACAAGGGCGAGCAGAAGGCGTTGAACAGGGACTGGAGCGTGGGAAAATCTTTACCTTTCTAGATTTAGTACGCCAACATGTTTTAACTTCCGAATTCGCGAGTGAACAATTGGGTATGTCAGTAGCGGAGTTTGAAGCACTTTTGTAATACCATCACAGTAATGGCGTTCTTAGAACTAAAAAATACAGAGAAACCAGTAAAGACGAGGTTCGCAAACCGTGGTTGGAGTTTTTCGGGAACAAGCCCTTTACCCAAGAACCCGAGCGAGCCATCAGCCAGGCAGACCAACTGCTGGACTACAAGAGCTGGTCCGAGGAGGACAGGAAGATGTTTAGTCAACTACGTATGCGAGAAGAACAAGCCTTGTTGGCACAGGACTATGCTTTGGAAACAGCTAGAGCGGAAGGTCTTGAACAGGGATTGGAACGAGGTCTTGAGCGTAGTCGAGCAGAAGGTATTGAACAAGGTTTAGAGCGTGGACTTGAACGTGGTCGTGCAGAGGGTATTGAAAAAGGGCGCGAAGAAGGCATTGAAGAGGGATTAAAAGTAGGTTTAGTAAATCTAGTACATAAAGGTCTTTTGACATCCGAGGTTGCGAGTGAACAATTGGGCATGTCAGTAGCTGAGTTCGAGTCCTTGCTATGAGGTCACATTTTAAATAGTAGAAAGTTAATGAAATGGCGAGTTATTTCTAAAATACTTGTCATTTTTGCTTGACATTTGGAAGGGGTTATAGGATAATATCATGGAAGTGAGTTCTATCCAACTATCGATATGGATTAGATATGTGAGGTTTGACTCAGGGTTTAAGAAATTTGTGAGATTTTCACTTGTGAGATACGGTATTTGAAGAGTATTTCATCTCACAAAGACGTTTTTTCCCCTTTTTTGAAAAAAATAGGTAAAAAGTTGATGAAAACCCTTGACAAATCCTGCAAATATTTATATACTGTATGGTAGTAAGATAGTCTTACGAAAAAATATTTTAAAGAAAAATAAAGGAGATAAAACGATGAAAAAAGTTTTATTGACAAGCGCAGTCGCTCTTGCAGCATTTGGTGCTGTACAAGCTGTTTCAGCTGACAGACAATTGACACCTGAAGAAGCAGCATCAGTTAGAAAAGTTGAAAAAACTTACGATCCTTCACAAGTGGAAAAAGCAACTGAAACTAACCGTGCTGAACAAGTTCTAGCAAATGGAGATAAAGTAGTATCTGTTCAATATGCAGATGGTTCTACTTATACTTATTTGGTAATTAATCCTAACAATCAATTCAAGGATAAAGTATCTAATCCATATGATAGCCAATTTAATCTTAAAGATGGTAAAGTTCAAAAGGTTGTACCATTCACAAATGGAACACATGGACGTATCAACGTTAAAGATAAACAAGGTGCACCAGTTGCAGGTGTTGAATTTGAGCTATTAGTTTACAAAACTACTGAAGATTTCTTGAATGCTCAAGGTGGAAAACCTGTTAAAGATGCCCCAGCTCTTGTAAGTGCTAAGACAAATGAAGCAGGTGATGCTGAGTTTGAATTACACGAGGGTGGAGTAGCGGTTTACCGTATTTTGACAGTACCAAAAGGTTACTTTTTACCTGAGCGCCTAACAAAATCTTCACTATTTACAGCAGATGCAGTTGGACGTAACGAAAATAATGATATGTATGTAAATGCATCAGTTGAAATTGAAAAAACTGACAGCTACAATGTTGTTCGTACTGAGTGGGTTCAAGGTGAAAACGGCTGGCATTACTATGACAACAACAAACAAGTTACTGGTTGGAAACAAATCGACGGTAAATGGTACTTCTTTAACGCTGAAGGCGTAATGCAAAAATGGTGGGTTAAAGATGGTAACACTTGGTACTACCTAAATGGTTCAGGTGCTATGGAAACTGGTTGGTTGCAACACGGTGGCAAATGGTACTTCCTTGAAGCATCAGGTGCTATGAAAGCTAGCCAATGGTTTGAAGTTGCTGGTAAATGGTACTACGTTGACGGTTCTGGTGCCCTTGCAGTTAATACTACTGTAGGTGGATACACTGTAAACGGAAACGGTGAATGGGTTAAATAATCTAGTTTAATCAAAAAAGCAGGAGATTTCTTCTGCTTTTTATTTTTTCCATAAAAAGTTCAGTTTTTTTTAGAATTTTTTTAAAAAATAAGATACAATAAAACTAGGTTTATTACCTAAAATTTTAAACATGGAGAATGCTCATATGAAAAATAAAAAAGCTTTAGCCCTAGCAGTAGCTAGCTTGACAATGGCAAGTGCAGCAGTTTTAACCAGTTACTCTGCAATTACAGCTCGTCCAGTAAGTGCGGAAGAAGTTGTTTATAGAACTGAGTGGATCACAGTGATTAATGGTCGTTCACAAGAACGTAAGACAGTATTTTTTGAAGATGGGAATCAGCCGATCTCTAAACATTCGACAATTGAAGGATTTGAATTTCAACGTGCCTATGTTGAAGGGGGAAGAAAATACTACTTATTCGTTGAGAAAGGGACAAAGATTGATGATTATGTAAACGATCCCGATGCGTCTGTCAGTGAGTTAAATACTCAAGGCTATAAAACTTCTGATAAAGATGTAAAATGGCGTGTGTCTGCTGGTAATCGTTATCTTTACTATAAAGGAAATCCTGTAAAAGGTTGGGCTAATGTTGATGGAAAAACTTACTATTTTGATAGTGAAGGTGTTATGGCTCACGGAGTTCTTGAAAACACATCTGAACGTTACTATCTAGACGGACAAGGTGTTAAGAAAACTGGTTTCATTAAAGTAGGAGAAAAAACCTATTATTTTGTGTCAGATGGAGCTCGTAAGACAGAGATTATCTCTGAAAATGGAAAAACTTATTTTGTCAAAGATGGTGTTGTGACAATTGGAGCGCATAAGGTAGGTGATAAATGGTACTTCTTTGCTGAAGACGGTACAACCAAGTCAGGTATTGTAAAAGATAGTGCTGGAAAATGGTATTACATTACTACAGAAGGTGAGCGTAAGACAGGTCTTATCAAGGGTGCTGGCGATAAGTATTACTATGTCACTGAAGAAGGTGAACGTAAGTTTGGGGAAATTACCGTTGATGGTAAAACATATTTCTTAACAGATGAATCTAATACAAAAGCTGGCTGGAATAAAGTTGATAGTAACTGGATTTATGTAAATAAAGAAGGCAAACGTCAAGTTGGCTGGTTACAAGATGGTGGTAAGTGGTATTACTTTAACGCTGAAGGCATCATGCAAAAATGGTGGGTTAAAGATGGTAGCACTTGGTACTACCTAAATGGTTCAGGCGAAATGCAAACAGGCTGGTTGCAAGATGGTAGCACTTGGTACTATTTAAACAGTTCAGGTGCTATGCAAACAGGTTGGGCTAAAGTAGGTGATTCATGGTACTACCTTAAAGGTTCAGGTGCTATGGTAACTGGCTGGTTCCAAGTTGGTGGTAAGTGGTACTATGCTTATAGTTCAGGTGCCCTTGCAGTAAGCACTACAGTCGATGGTTACTATGTAAATGCCAACGGTGAATGGGTATAAAATAACAAAGAGAGTGGTTCAAACTGCTCTCTTTCTGTTATTGTTAAATATTTCTACACTTTTTATGTTTTTTATTGCATTTATTATAGGAAAGAGATATAATCTATATAAATTTAACCATTTAATAAAGGAGGTTCTTCTCATGAAGAAAACACTAACAGGTATCTTACTAGCTACTTCAGTGCTAGCTATGGCTTCAGTTCAACCAGCACAAGCTGCCGAAACAGGGGCAACAACGGCTACAACAACTTCTACGGTTAAAGAAGTCCACTATGCAACATTTAAAAATGGTGGACCTGTAGATATCAAAGCTGCACTTACAGGTGCTGCTGTGACAGCTGCATCTATTGAGAATCACCCTGAAATTGCAAATTATATCTATACTTCTAGTAGAGAAGAAGATGGTATTATGTATCATATGTATGCGCCTACTGCTACGACAGGTACTACGAATTCTGGTACTCAGACCAATCCATACCATAGAGATAACAACCAAAACAATGGTAGCACTAGTAATGCTAATGGGAATAATAACCAAAATGGTACTGGTGCAAACAATAATAATGGCTCAACAACAAATTCTAATTCTCCAGTAAAAAAAGTTCGTTTTGTAGAATATAAACCTGGTAGTGATGTTCCAGTTGATATTAAAGATCCACGTACAGGCTCTGCAGCTTCTGATACCAGTCGTCTGGATATTGCCAACTATACTTATGTTACTGGTGAATTAAAAGGTGATACACTTTACCATATCTATCGCTCAAATTCAACGACTAATACTAACCAAAATAATAATCAGAACCAGTCTAATTCTGCAGGTCAATTCAAAACGGAGAATGGGAAGGTCTACTATATTAAGGACGGCAAAAAAGTTACTGGCTGGCAAAAAATTGATAGTAAGACTTACTACTTTGAAGCTGATGGAGCTATGAAAAAAGGTCTATTGACTTCAGGTGATAAGCAATACTATTTAGATGAAAAAGATGGTGTTAAAAAGCTAGGCTTTGTAAAAGTTGCTGATAAGGTTTACTATTTTGTTGAAAATGGTGATAAGAAAACTGGCTTTATCAAAATTGATGATAAAACTTACTATCTAAAAGAAGGTGTTCGTCTAACAGGGGATATTACAGTAGACGGAAAACATTATTTCTTAGATGAGGAAGGTGTCCTTAAACCAGGTATTGTTTTAATTGATGGTAAAAAATTCTTCATTGATGATGAGGGAAATCGTCATGTTGGATGGAAGAAAATTGGACTGGATTGGTATTATTTCTCTAAAGAAGATGGAATGAAGACTGGTTGGGTCAAAGATGGGTCATGGTATTACTTGGATGAAACTGGTGTGATGAAAACTGGTTGGAAACAAGTTGATGGTAATTGGTACTATCTTAACGGCTCAGGTGCTATGCAGACAGGCTGGAAATTTATAAATGGTAGTTGGTACCATTTTGACAGTTTAGGTAAAATGGGTACTAGATGGATAAAAGACAATGGTACATGGTATTATCTTGACGGTTCAGGTGCTATGCAGACTGGTTGGAAGCTTTTAGATGGTAACTGGTATTACCTCAATGATTCAGGTGCTATGCAAACAGGTTGGCTCAAGCAAGGTGGAACTTGGTATTATCTTGCTGGCTCAGGTGCTATGAAGACAGGTTGGTACCAAGTTAGTGGTAAATGGTATTACTCATATTCATCAGGAGCTTTGGCTGTGAACACAACTATCGATGGTTACACAGTAAATGCCAATGGTGAGTGGGTGTAATGGATATAATAAAGAAATAAGGGGGAATTCCTCTTATTTTTTTGTCAATAAGGAGGTTATTTTTTGATTTTTCCGAAAGAAAATGCTCCAATGACAGCAAAAAGGATATTAAAGGTGGTAAATACTTTATGGACAAGAAAAAACTTTTCACTGCTAGCTTGGCTAGCGTTGCCGTTTTAGGAGCAGGTTTCCTTGCTTCTCACCCGTCAGTTGTAAAAGCTGCAGAAGATACTAATGCAGCTGCTGTGACTAAAGAAGATGTAGCTGATTACTTTACAGAGTTAGAAAAACAAGCTGAAGAAGCTATTAATAAAAATGATAAAATCAAAGATAAAGAAGCAGCAATCTTAGCAGCTAAAGTAGCTATCGGTAAAGAAGATTTATTAAAAGCTATTGATGAAAAACAAATCACACCTGAAGAAGTACTAAAAGACTTAGCAGAAGCTAGCAAGACTGAATCAGATGAAGCAGACCCAGGAAAATATGGTGCAAACTATGCTCCTAAAGAAGTTAAAGATGCAAAACCTGCTCCAGCTGCTGAATTAGTTCGTAACGAATCAGGTGAAGTTACAGAAGTTAAACCATTAAACGGTGGAATTGATGCTGATGCTCAAGATAAAATCAACAAACGTTTAGATGAAGAAAATACAGATGTTAAAGATGCAGAAGAAAGATTAGCTGCAGCTAAACATGATGAAAAAGAAGCTGAATCTAACAGAGAAGAAGCTAAAGCAGCTGTAGAAGCAGCTAAAGAAAATGTGAAAGCAGCTCAAGATGAATTAGCAGATGCAAAAGAAGCTAAAGCAAAATTTGAAAAAGAATTAGCAAGCTATAAAGATGCTGACGGTGAACAAGCTGATCAATATAGAGAAGCAGCAAGAGCTGATTTAGAAAAAGCTGAAGCAGCATTAAAAGATGCAGAAGAAACATTAAAACAAGCAGAAAAAGAAGCAGAATAAGCTAAAGCTGCATTAGAACAAGCAGATGAAGATTATTATTCATATGTAGCAGACCGTGAAGCAGAAGAAGTTCGTGTACTACGTCGTCAAATTGCAAAAGATAAAGCTGATGGAAAAGATACTACAGCATTAGAAGAAGAACTTGATATTGCTTTAAATGGTGTAAAACCAGCGGTAAATGAAGTTAACCCATACGAAGGTCCAGTAACTGGTTTCTTTGACGAAACAGGAGAAAACCCAATTGCAGAAGGTGAGTTAGGTACACATGCACCTAGAAATATCCCTGGATACACTTATACAGGAGTTTCATATACAAAAGATGGTATTTTAAGACATATCTATAAGGTAACTGGTTCTGATTCAGGTAACAGTAACCTAGACCATCAGGCAAATGGTGGGGAGTATCCAGGTGATCGCTATATTATTAACAGACCATCTGTTACACCAGGTTCAACAACACCATCTACACCAGCAAATGAAACACCTGCAACACCAGATCCTGGAGCAGATACTCCAGCTGCACCAACAGCTGAAACACCAGCACCGACAGCTCCAGCTGTAGCAGGTACTAGTCAAGACAACACTTATCAAGCACCAGCTGCAAAAGCAGAAGATAAGAAAGAACTTCCAAACACTGGTGGCAAAGATAATGCTGCAATTGCATCATTAGGATTCCTAGGCTTGCTCCTTGGTGCCCTTCCATTTGTAAAACGTAAAAACTAATTAGTTAAAAATATGAAAGAGAAGGACTTGTTACCTTCTCTTTTTTTGTATATAATCGCGTAAGGGCTTTGTTGGACAGTAGAAAATAAAAAGTGAACAAGACAATATTTCATTCTTGTTCGCTTTTATGTTATTATGTGATTGTATAATTTTACAACAGTGCCTCAAACTCAGAGACTGTCATGCCCAACTGCTGACTTGCAAATTCGGAAGTTAAGACATGTTGGCGAACCATGTCTAAGAAGGCAAAAAGTTTCCCTTCTTCCTTTCCTTCAACTTTCCCTCGCTCTAGTCCCTGTTCAATACCTTCTGCTCGCCCACGCTCTAAGCCTTTTTCCTCCGCTTGTTCCAAGGCATAATCATGAGCCAATAATGCTTGTTCTTCACGCATACGTAGTTGACTAAACATTTTCCTGTCCTCCTCAGACCAGCTCTTGTAGTCCAGCAGTTGGTCTGCTTGGCTGATAGCTCGCTCAGGTTCTTGGGTAAAGGGTTTATTCCCGAAAAACTCCAACCACGGCTTGCGAACCTCGTCTTTGCTGGTTTCTCTGTATTTTTTTAATTCCAAGAATGCCATCTTGACTAGATGGTTTTCTTGTCCATTATTGGTGATGGTTAAGACTTCACCCGTCGTATCTTCTCGCATGCTAAAACTGTGGAAAGCTAGATCATCTTGGAAATAATTACTATCCACAATAGCTATTGCGTAAACAGGTGCGATATGCTTGTAGCTCTGGTGAGTATCACCTTCTCGTTGGCGAATTTTTTCGAGGTTTTGATTGACCTGGCTGCACAGATAAGCCCACAGACGATTGATGAAAAAATTTTGATGATGAACTTGAATCTCAATGATAACCTGTGTCCCATTGTCCAACTCAGCCAAAACATCTATACTAGTGTAAAAATCCTGCGCTGAGTACGGCAGGGAAGGCAAGACGTGAATGTTACTTCCCTCCAAAATCGTCACATTTTTTGCTGGCAAGTCCAGCATATCGCGAATAAACTGACAAGTGATTTCTGGGTTGCTAAAGATTTTCTTAGCTACCAAGTCATTGGTTGGGCTAATGCCCGGATGTCTGAGAATCATCCTTTTCCTCCTTTTATTATACCACAGTTTTAAATCTAAGTTTGCTAGATTCACTGCTACTATCTATTTATTCGGAAAAAGTTTGAAAAATACTTGCTCTGGTTCTTTCCAATGGTATTTTTTGGTGCTTTCCTTTATAATGGGTGTATGGATAAGAAAAAATTATTATTGATTGATGGGTCTTCTGTTGCTTTTCGGGCGTTTTTTGCGCTCTATCAACAGTTGGACCGTTTTAAGAATGCGGCTGGTTTGCATACCAATGCGATTTATGGCTTTCAGTTGATGTTGAGCCATTTGTTGGAACGGGTTGAGCCGAGTCATATTTTGGTGGCTTTTGATGCGGGAAAGACGACCTTCCGTACAGAGATGTATGCGGACTATAAGGGTGGTCGGGCTAAGACTCCTGATGAGTTTCGTGAGCAATTTCCTTTCATTCGTGAGTTGTTGGATCATATGGGAATTCGTCACTATGAGTTGGCTCAGTATGAGGCGGATGACATTATTGGGACACTAGATAAATTAGCTGAACAAGATGGTTTTGATATTACCATTGTCAGTGGGGACAAGGACTTGATTCAGCTGACGGATGAGCATACGGTGGTTGAAATTTCCAAAAAAGGTGTGGCTGAGTTTGAGGCCTTTACGCCAGAATATCTTATGGAAAAGATGGGCATTACACCGACTCAGTTTATCGATCTTAAGGCGCTTATGGGAGATAAGTCGGATAATATTCCTGGGGTGACCAAAATCGGTGAAAAGACGGGTATCAAGCTCTTGCTGGAGCATGGTTCGCTTGAGGGTATTTATGAAAATATCGATGGGATGAAGACTTCTAAGATGAAGGAAAATCTCATCAATGATAAGGAACAGGCCTTTTTGTCGAAAACACTGGCGACCATTGATACCAAGGCACCGATTGAGATTGGTTTGGAGGATTTGGTCTATAGTGGTCCAGATGTTGAAAATCTCGGGAAATTCTACGATGAGATGGGCTTCAAACAGCTCAAGCAGGCTTTAAATGTGTCGTCAGCTGATGTGGCTGAGAGTTTGGACTTTACTATTGTTGACCAAATCAGTCAAGATATGCTGACTGAAGAGTCTATCTTCCATTTTGAGCTTTTTGGTGAGAATTACCATACGGATGATTTGGTTGGTTTTGCTTGGTCTTGTGGAGATAAGCTCTATGCCACAGACAAGCTTGAGCTTTTGCAAGAGCCTATTTTTAAGGATTTTCTAGAAAAAACACCTCTGAGAGTTTATGACTTTAAGAAGGCTAAAGTTCTCTTGAATCGTTTGGGTATTGATTTGCAGGCGCCTGCTTTTGACAGCCGTTTGGCTAAATATCTCCTTTCGACTGTGGAGGACAATGAAATTGCGACCATCGCTAGTCTTTATGGTCAGACTTATTTGGTTGATGATGAGACTTTCTATGGTAAGGGAGTCAAGAAGGCCATTCCTGGACGCGAGAAATTCTTGGAACATTTGGCTCGTAAGCTTGCTGTGTTGGTCGAAACAGAGCCTGTTTTGCTTGAAAAACTTAGCGAAAATGGGCAGTTAGAGCTTCTTTATGATATAGAGCAACCTCTGGCCTTTGTCCTTGCCAAGATGGAAATCGCTGGGATTAAGGTTAAAAAAGAAACCTTGCTTGAGATGCAGGCTGAAAATGAGCTTGTCATTGAAAAACTAACTCAGGAGATTTACGAACTGGCTGGTGAGGAGTTTAATATCAACTCGCCTAAGCAGTTGGGCGTACTTCTCTTTGAAAAATTGGGACTTCCTCTAGAATACACTAAGAAAACCAAAACTGGATACTCGACAGCGGTGGATGTGTTGGAGCGTCTAGCTCCTATTGCGCCAATTGTTAAGAAAATTCTTGACTACCGTCAGATTGCTAAGATTCAATCTACCTATGTAATTGGCTTGCAGGACTGGATTTTGGCTGATGGAAAGATCCACACGCGCTATGTGCAGGATTTGACTCAGACTGGGCGTCTGTCTAGTGTGGATCCAAACTTGCAAAATATTCCTGTGCGTTTGGAACAGGGGCGTCTCATTCGTAAGGCTTTTGTGCCAGAGTGGGAGGATAGTGTCCTTCTCAGCTCGGACTATTCACAGATTGAATTACGCGTTTTGGCGCATATTTCTAAGGATGAGCACTTGATTAAGGCTTTCCAAGAGGGGGCAGATATCCATACTTCGACAGCCATGCGGGTCTTTGGCATTGAGCGTCCTGAGGATGTGACTGCAAACGACCGTCGCAATGCCAAGGCAGTTAACTTTGGAGTGGTTTACGGGATTTCAGATTTTGGTTTGTCTAATAATCTGGGTATTAGTCGTAAGGAAGCCAAAGACTACATTGACACCTACTTTGAACGCTTCCCAGGTATTAAAAACTATATGGATGAAGTGGTGCGTGAGGCGCGTGATAAGGGCTATGTAGAGACCCTCTTCAAGCGTCGCCGTGAGTTGCCAGATATCAATTCGCGAAACTTTAATATTCGTGGTTTTGCAGAGCGGACAGCTATCAACTCTCCTATCCAGGGTTCGGCAGCAGATATTCTCAAGATTGCTATGATCCAGCTGGATAAAGCCTTGGTTGCAGGTGGTTATCAGACTAAGATGCTTCTGCAAGTGCACGATGAAATCGTCCTTGAAGTTCCGAAATCAGAACTAGCAGAGATGAAAAAATTGGTCAAACAAACCATGGAAGAAGCCATTCAACTCAGTGTTCCCCTTATCGCAGATGAGAATGAAGGGGTAACCTGGTACGAGGCTAAATAAAAAGGGAGCTAGCCTTCCTTTTTTGTAGTAGAATTTTGCAAGCCTTTTCAAAATGTGCTATACTGATGAAAAGGAGGATTTTTATGAGCCAAGAATTTATCAATCCAAGTGATGGCGTGATTCGTCAGTATCTAACAGCGAGTAAAACCCTTGCTGTGGTAGGTTTGTCAGACCGTGAGGAGACAACCAGCAATCGAGTGACCAAGGAAATGCAGGCTCGAGGTTATAAAATCATCCCAGTCAATCCCAAGGCGGCAGGTGGCGAAATATTGGGTGAAAAGGCTTATGCTAGCCTCGCTGAGATTCCTTTTCCTGTAGATATTGTCAATGTTTACCGTCGCAGCGAGTTTTTGCCTGATGTGGCGCGTGATTTTCTCAAGGCTGATGCTAAGATTTTTTGGGCGCAGCTAGGACTTGAAAATCTAGAAGCGGAAGCGATTTTGCGTGCTGGTGGATGTGATGACATCGTAATGAATCGTTGTATTAAGAGAGAACATACTCGCTTGATTAAGAAAGCATAAGAAAAAGGTAGCTGATGGGCTACCTTTTGTGTTTATACTCAATGAAAATCAAAGAGGAAACTAGCCGCAGGATGCTCAAAACACAGTTTTGAGGTTGCAGATNNAGTCAGTAACCATACCTACAGCAAGGCGACGTTGACGTGGTTTGAAGAGATTTTCGAAGAGTATTAGAAAATGCCGATAAGGGTCTGCATACCAAGACTAGTGAGGATGATGGCAATCCAGCAGATGGCTCCGAGAACAATGGATTTTCCGCTGGATTTGACCATAGCTACTAGATTGGTTTTGAGCCCGATAGCACTCATGGCCATGACAATAAGGAATTTAGAGAGTTCTTTGAGAGGGGTAAAGAAACTACTGGATACACCTAGAGAGGTGAGTAGTGTAGTGAGGAGAGAGGCAAGGATAAAGTAAAGGATAAAAAGTGGGAAGACTTTTTTCAGTTGTAGGCTTTGCTTGTTTTCTTGTTGGCGACTTTGCCAGTAGGATAGAAAGAGCGTGATAGGGATAATGGCCAAAGTACGTGTGAGTTTAACAATGGTTGCAGACTCGAGGGTATTGCTTTGGTAAAGACTGTCCCAAGCGCTGGCGGCAGCCGTTACAGAGGAAGTGTCGTTGACCGCAGTCCCTGCAAAGAGGGCGAAGCCTTCATTGGATAGATGAAGCCAGGTGCCGAGGGTTGGAAAGATGAGCGCAGCCAAGACATTGAAGAAAAAGATAACGGAAATGGATTGGGCTACTTCCTTTTCCTTAGCATCAATAACGGGCGCTGTCGCAGCAATGGCAGAACCACCACAGATTGAAGAACCTACTCCAACCAAGGTAGCCAGTTTTGTATCCAGGGCAAAGAAGCGCTGGAAGAAGTAGGCAATAATCAGAGCTATTGAAATGGTGGATAGGATGACAGGGAGCGAAGATTGCCCAACTGCGAAGACTTGCGAGATATTGAGACCAAAACCAAGCAAGACAACGGCATACTGGAGCAATTTTTTAGAACTAAAGGTCAATCCCGCATCCAGTTGTTTATAAGACGAGAGAAAGGGATGTAGGAGCATTCCCATGAAAATGGCAAAAACGGGCGCGCCAATGACAGGGAAGAATCCTCCTAAGTACCAAGATACGATAGAAATGAGAAGGCAGGCCAAGATACCTGCTCCATTTTTTGATAGAAATGACATAAAAACCTCCAAATAAAATCTTTTACCATTATAGACATAAAAACAGGAAAAGTAAAGTAGAAAGTGGGTCCTAATAATTATTTGACAAGTAGTGCTAATTATGTAATAATAATCTTACAAGAACTGTAACGAAGTCTTGGCAAAAACAAAAATACCAGAGCTCCACCTCTGGTATTTCTTTTTGTCCAGTTACATTAAAACTAAACTCAGGTTATATTTTTTTGTCGCGCTTATCTAACCACTTTCTGACTATCCACTCAGAAATGACATTACCGGTAATAGTAATCAGTAATGGTGCTAGAATAACTGTAACGAAGATTAGCAAAAACTCACCTCCAAACTAAGTTCGTTAGTGGAGTTGCGACAAATTCATTTTAACACACTTCAATTTGTTATGCTAGCGTTATTCTATCATGTATTTTTGCGGTCGGGGGTCTTTTGTAGTATAATAGAGATACGTTTCGAAAGTAGGAGGTATCTATGGACTTAACTAAGCGCTTTAATAAACAGTTAGATAAGATTCAAGTTTCGTTGATTCGTCAGTTTGACCAGGCTATTTCTGAGATTCCTGGGGTTTTGCGTTTGACCTTGGGGGAACCTGATTTTACAACGCCAGATCATGTCAAGGAGGCAGCCAAGCGAGCGATTGATCAGAACCAATCCTACTATACAGGGATGAGTGGTCTGCTGACTCTACGTCAGGCAGCCAGTGACTTTGTTAAGGAAAAGTATCAACTGGACTATGCTCCTGAAAATGAAATCTTGGTTACAATTGGAGCAACAGAGGCTTTATCTGCTACTTTGACAGCTATTTTGGAAGAGGGAGACAAGGTGCTCTTGCCAGCTCCTGCTTATCCAGGTTATGAACCGATTGTCAATCTAGTTGGGGCAGAGATTGTCGAGATTGACACGACTGAAAATGGTTTTGTCTTGACTCCTGAGATATTAGAGAAGGCCATTTTGGAGCAGGGTGACAAGCTCAAGGCGGTTATTCTCAACTATCCAGCAAATCCGACAGGAATTACCTATAGTCGGGAGCAGTTGGAGGCCTTGGCAGCTGTTTTACGCAAGTACGAAATTTTTGTTGTCTGTGATGAGGTTTACTCAGAATTAACCTACACAGGCGAAGCCCATGTGTCTCTGGGAACCATGTTGAGAGATCAGGCTATTATTATCAATGGTCTATCTAAATCACATGCCATGACCGGTTGGCGTTTGGGACTGATTTTCGCTCCTGCAGCCTTCACAGCTCAGTTGATTAAGAGTCACCAGTACTTGGTCACTGCTGCAAATACCATGGCTCAACATGCTGCGGTGGCAGCCTTGACGGCTGGTAAAAATGATGCGGAACCTATGAAGAAGGAATACATCCAGCGTCGGGACTATATTATCGAGAAAATGACTGCTCTTGGTTTTGAGATTATCAAACCAGACGGTGCCTTCTATATCTTTGCTAAGATTCCAGCGGGCTACAATCAAGATTCCTTTGCTTTTCTGAAGGATTTTGCTCAGAAGCAGGCCGTTGCCTTTATCCCTGGAGCTGCCTTTGGGCGTTACGGAGAAGGCTATGTGCGTCTGTCTTATGCAGCCAGTATGGAGACGATCAAAGAAGCCATGAAACGACTTGAGGAGTACATGAGAGAAGCATGATTCAGTCTATCACGAGTCAAGGCTTGGTAATCTACAATCGCAATTTTCGTGAGGATGACAAGCTCGTCAAGATCTTTACAGAGCAGGCTGGCAAGCGGATGTTTTTTGTCAAACACGCTGGTCAGTCCAAACTGGCTCCTGTTATTCAGCCCTTGGTGCTGGCTCGATTTCTCTTACGAATCAATGATGACGGACTTAGCTACATTGAGGACTATCATGAGGTGATGACCTTTCCCAAGATCAATAGCGACCTCTTTGTCATGGCCTATGCGACCTATGTAGCGGCTCTTGCAGATGCTAGTTTGCAGGACAATCAGCAGGATGCTCCCTTGTTTGCTTTTTTACAAAAGACTTTGGAGTTGATGGAAGCGGGCTTGGATTATCAGATTTTGACTAATATTTTTGAAATTCAAATCTTGACTCGATTTGGGATCAGCCTCAATTTTAATGAGTGTGTTTTTTGTCATCGGGTTGGTCAGGCTTTTGACTTTTCTTTCAAATATGGAGCCTGTCTTTGCCCAGAGCATTATCAGGAAGATGAGAGACGTTGCCATCTCAATCCCAACATCCCTTATCTGCTCAATCAATTTCAAGCCATTGATTTTGAGACCTTGGAGACCATTTCGCTCAAGCCTGAAATCAAGCAAGAGCTACGCCAGTTTATGGATCAGCTCTACGAAGAGTACGTAGGGATTCACCTAAAATCAAAGAAATTTATTGATTCCCTAGCAGACTGGGGACAATTACTAAAAGAGGAAAAGAAATGAAAAAAATCGCAGTAGATGCCATGGGGGGCGATTACGCACCTCAAGCCATCGTTGAGGGTGTCAATCAAGCTCTAGCTGACTTTTCAGATATCGAGGTTCAACTCTATGGAGATGAAGCTAAAATCAAGCAATATCTGACAGCGACAGAGCGCGTCAGCATAATCCATACGGATGAAAAGATTGATTCAGACGATGAACCTACGAGAGCTATTCGGAAGAAGAAAAATGCCAGTATGGTATTGGCGGCCAAGGCTGTCAAAGAAGGTGAAGCAGACGCTGTTCTCTCGGCTGGGAATACAGGTGCTTTGTTGGCGGCTGGATTCTTCATCGTAGGTCGTATCAAGAACATCGATAGACCAGGGCTTATGTCGACTTTGCCGACTGTAGATGGGAAAGGTTTTGACATGCTAGACCTCGGAGCTAATGCGGAAAATACAGCCCAGCACCTTCATCAATACGCGATTCTAGGCTCCTTCTATGCTAAAAATGTCCGTGGCATTGCGCAACCACGCGTTGGCTTGCTCAACAACGGAACAGAGAGTAGTAAGGGCGACCCGCTTCGTAAGGAAACTTATGAATTACTAGCAGCTGATGAAAGTTTAAACTTTATCGGAAACGTGGAAGCGCGTGATTTGATGAATGGCGTTGCGGATGTTGTCGTGGCAGATGGTTTCACGGGAAACGCTGTGCTCAAATCCATTGAAGGGACAGCCATGGGAATCATGGGTTTGCTAAAGACCGCTATTACAGGTGGAGGTCTTCGAGCGAAACTAGGTGCCCTCCTTCTCAAGGATAGCCTCAGAGGTTTGAAAAAACAGCTCAACTATTCAGATGTTGGTGGAGCAGTCTTGTTTGGCGTCAAGGCACCAGTTGTCAAGACTCATGGCTCAAGCGATGCCAAGGCTGTTTATAGTACGATTCGCCAGATTCGTACCATGCTAGAAACAGACGTAGTTGCCCAGACTGCGCGTGAATTTTCAGGAGAATAAAAGAGATGACAGAAAAAGAAATTTTTGACCGTATTGTGACCATTATCCAAGAGCGACAGGGAGAGGACTTTGTAGTGACAGAATCCTTGAGTCTGAAAGACGATTTGGATGCTGACTCAGTTGACTTGATGGAGTTTATCTTGACTCTGGAGGATGAATTTAATATCGAAATCAGCGATGAGGAAATTGACCAACTCCAAAGTGTAGGAGATGTGGTTAAGATTATTCAAGGAAAATAAAGATAAGAAGTTCCAAGGCATTTGCTTTGGAATTTTTATTTGGCTTAATACTCTTCGAAAATCTCTTCAAACCATGTCAGCTCTATCTGCCACCTCAAAACAGTGTTTTGAGCAATCTGCGGCTAGCTTCCTAGTTTGCTCTTTGATTTTCATTGAGTATAAGTGACCGTTTAGGAACAGATTTAGTCTTTCTAGGGACAGTAGAAATCTGAGGAGAAATAAGGGATATAATGGAGTCAGAAAAAATCAATCTCCAAAAAGGAGAAAAAGAAAGGATTTTTATGATGAAAAAATATCTTTATTCTAGTTTGTTAGTTCTTGCAGGAGGCGTTCTCCTAGCAAATACTACGGTAGCCTATGCTGATTCCCCATCAGCAAGTGAGAAAGAAGCGATTGCTCAATTAGTTAATCAAGGCAAGATAAAAGCTGAAGAAGCTGATCAAGTAAAATTGATTGGTTTTGAAGATAAAGAAACTCAAGCAGAGGGCAATCAAGAGAAGAAAGCTTTCAATCAATATCGTGATCCGAAAGGAACATGGATGCAAACCAATGGTAAATGGTGGTTTAAATACGGTTCAGGTGGGTATGCTAAAAATTGGGAACAATTAGATGGTAAGTGGTACTATTTTGATGACCAAGGATGGATGAAAGAAAATACTTGGATTCAACCTGATGGTAATTATTACTACTTATCTGCTAGTGGTGCTATGGTCACTGGTTATCAACGTGTGAATGGTACACCATATTTCTTTAGAGAAAGTGGTGTATGGGTAGAAAATCGTGGACAGGCACTTGGTGAATACGCAGAGACATTTGTAGGAAGAATTCCATATGTTTGGGGTGGGGCAGATTTGAATAGTGGCGTAGATTGCTCAGGATTTACGATGGCTATTCATGCTAAGTTTGATATTAGTATTCCTAGAGTAACCTATGGTCAAGCAACAGGAGGAAGTTATGTAAGTAATGGTTCTCAACAAGCTGGAGATTTGATTTTGTATAATAGTGAAGAGACAAATGACCATGTAGGTATTTATGTTGGTGGTGGAAAGGTAGTTCATGCTCCATATCCAGGCCAATATGTTTCTTATATGAATCAATACGGTATTACTCAAAATACAATTCGTAGATATTGGTAATATTGTCTAATTTTTCACAATATTATTGACTTTGACAATGAAAAGTATTAGAATATAGCTAAATAAAGAGGGGAAGCCCTCTTATAGCTGTTCAATAAAGGAGGAAATAGCTATGAAAAAATCTAAACTACTCACACTTGGTTTGCTTGTAGGTGCTGGTCTGCTTTTATCTATTAACCAAGCACAGGCTGCAGATACTTGGGTTAAAAATGGTGCTGACTGGAATCTTTCTCAAGATGGCAGTCTAGCTAAGGATAAATGGGTACAAAATGCTGGCTCATGGTATCACTTCGATAGCGCTGGAAAAATGCAGACAGGATGGCTCAAAGACGGCAATACTTGGTATTCTCTAGCAGATAGTGGTGCTATGCGCACTGGCTGGTACAAGGAAGGTAACACATGGTATTCGCTCGCAAGTAGTGGTGCTATGCGTACTGGCTGGTACAAAGAAGGATCTACTTGGTACTATCTCAAAGACAGTGGCGCTATGGCAACAGGATGGGCGACTCCAAATGGTAAATGGTCTTACTTTGAAAAATCAGGTGCTATGGTCGCAGATAGAGCTGTTCCAGCCAGTGATGGGGAAAGTTATGTCATTGGTAAGGATGGCTATCTAGCAAATAGAAAAGATGCTGGATACAGTATTCATGATATTGTCAAACTTGGAGATGGGCAAGAATATTTGCTAAATGCTAAAGGTGACGATGTTATTATTGAAAAAAATGCTTGGTATATCAGACCAGAGTTCAAGAAGTTTTCTAATAAATATGGAGATGAGGTTGCAAATACTACCTTAGCTTTAGTGGATAATAAAGAAGAAGGACAAGAAATTGATCCTAAGGCAGTTGTACAGAACTTCCAAAACTTACCAAATCGCTACTACTTTGATGAAAATGGACATCGTGTGATTAATATCCCAGCAATGACAACCTATTCAGAGATTAAAAAAGTTGGCAATGATGTCTATTTAGAAAATCCAGGTGCACGACTTCGTCTTGGAGCTACCCACTTTACAATCAATAACAATAAACTATACTATTTAGAAAATGAGCAAGGTAAGCTCAAAACAGGTTACTTTGTATTGATTGATGATGGTATGGCTACAACCCACTATCACATCCTAGCCTATGCGGATCAATCTGGTGAAATTCTTAAGATGAAACGCTTGCCATCAGGAGTTTCAGATTATCTGGATAAAGAAATCGATGGTTTATATGGTGAAAAAATTAAAATTGAATCTCCACACTCAAACGAATATTATAAAGTGGTTGTGGTTAAATAAAAATAACATCTTCACAACTAATTGTTAACACTCTAACCAATATACCATTTTCAGGAGGCTTTAGATTTCTTGTATTTTAAAAGGAAACTAAAGCCTTTTGTAGATGGAACAGGGGATAGAGTTATCTATAAAATAATGAAAAGGAGTCTGTCATGGAAATGAAAAATACATTTGTAGAATTGGAACAATTTGAAGAGTTAACCCCAGAGGTATTGGAGGAAGTGAATGGTGGAGGGATTTTTGAAGATACTGTAAAATGGTGCAATAAATTATTTGGTACGGGTAGACACGTTGCTTAAATTCACAGTATTAGTTAGAGATTAGATTTATTTATGCTTATTTTAGAATTCTTATTTTCTGTGATATATCTACTGTTGGTAGTCGTTTCAACCATAGTTCCTACTATTTATTTGGGCGCTCAAATTTCCCCAGAATTTTATAAAAAACGTTATTGGATACTTATATTTTTAATTAGTTTATCTGCTCGTCAAACATTTGGAGAATTATTTCATATAGGAGTTCTTATCTACTTTTACTGTATTTTTTTATTAGTATTGCACAAGGGAAAAGGGGAATCTCTTTTTCTTTCTCTGTATCTTTTTCTCTTCTTTCAAAGTATTCGTTATTTATTTTTGACAATTTGGATTCGTGTATTATCTGGTGAGCATTGTTGTTTCGTAGATTCGTTTTCTACTTTATATATATCTATATTTGATTTATTATCAATCTTTCTATGTTGTAAAATTATGAAGCGTTGGTCTTTGGATTTGGATTTATTCTTTTCAGATACTTTTAAAACCCACTATCGTAAGAGCTTTTTCATTATCCTACCTCTGACTGGATTTAGGATATTCTCTTCGTTCATGACCAATAGAAATAGTTCTTTTTACGTTCGCTTTGACACGACCATTTCTCTCCTGATTTTCATTCTCTTTTTCTCCTGGCTCTTTTATATCAGACACTTAGAGCAGGTTTATCGTGATGAGCAGACCATTCAGAGACAGGAAGAAGAAAATCGTTCCTTGCAAGGGATGGTGGATAAGTTGGGTCATCTCTATGATGAGGTTCGAGGTTTCCGTCATGATTTTGCAGGGATTGTCGCTAGCATGGAGCCTGCCATAGCGAATCAAGATATGGCTGAGGTGTCTACCATTTATCAAGATGTCTTTCTGAAGACCAATGAAAAGCTGAGAAAGGCGGACTACACGGCCTTTAATCTTCACAATATCCATGACATAGCCATTCGTAATACCTTGGCAAAAGCCATGATTGTGGCAGATAATCAGGGAATTCATTTTAGTTTGGAGACGGTGGGGGTTGTCGAAGAGCTGGCTTTGCCTATGTTGGAGGCTATCCGTATCCTCTCTATCCTCACGACAAATGCCTTAGAGGCAGCCAGTGAGGCGGAAAATCCGCAGATTAGGGTTGCTTTATTGGCAAGTGATAGGAGTGTCCGTTTTATCATTGAAAACACTCGTAAGAAAGAAGAACTGAATCCCAGCATTCTCAGTCAAAAGGGGTATTCTACAAAGGGTAACCACAGTGGACTGGGCTTAGCGACCTTGGAAGATATGGTTTTTCATTATGATTTAAACTTAGATACCCAGCTAGGAGAGACGACTTTTAGACAAGATTTAGAATTGCCGTTTAAGGATGAGAAACGAGGGGGAGAGGAATGAGAATTTTAGTTTTGGAAGACGATAGAGTCCAGCAAGGACGGATAGAGCAGACTTTACTAGATATCGGTCGCTCTCGTAATTTGAGATTGGAAATTGATATTGCCAAAAACTATGGGGACGTTGAAAAGTATTCTCAGTATTTTGACCATTACCAACTCTATTTATTGGATTTAGAAATTGATGGAGAGCGTGAACGGGGTTTTCAGGTTGCTCAACAGGTTCGGGAGCGGGATCCTTTTACAAGCATTGTCTTTGTGTCTACACACTCGGAGGCCTTGCCTCTAGCTTTTCGCTACCACTTGTCTGCCTTGGATTTTATTTCCAAGGATCAGCCAGAGGCGGACTACTGTCATCAGCTGGAGCGCTGTCTGGACTATGTACTGGCAGTAGATAAGAGGGAAAATATGCGTCTCTTTACCTATAGTTTTGAGGGAAGACGGGGCTTCACTCTGCCCTACCATGAAATTTTAGCCTTTGAAACTTCAGTGGAATCCCATCGTATCAAGGTCTATTATGCCAATCATTCTATCAAGACCATTTATGGCAGTCTCAAGGATATCGCTGCCAAGGCTGAAAAAGATTACTTTGTCTATGCCAATCGCAATACGTTAGTCAGTTTACAGGCTATTGAAGAGATGACTGCGACAGAAGTGACTCTGTTAGAAGGTCTGCACTTCCCCGTATCACGAACAGCCAGAAGAACCCTTAAAAAACATCTCAATGTCTAATATCTGTTAGACTTGTATGAATTTATCAATAAGAATGTCGGAAAATTTTCTGATATTCTTATTTTTTTGGATTCTTTCTCGAATAGATAAGTAAGAGGAAACAGAAAGGAGCCTAGTTCATGTTTATATCAATGTTCTACCCATGGTTCACTGAGTTATTTTTTAAATAAATTGAATTTAGTTGTACATTTTCGAAATTTTTTTCGAATAGATAAGTAAGAGGAAACAGAAAGGAGTCTGGTTTATGTATCTACCGATTTTCTATTCATGGTATATTAAATTATTTTTGAAATAAAATTTGATTTAGTTGTTTATTTTCGAATTCTTTTTCGAATAGATAAGTAAGAGGAAAAAGGAAGGAGTTTGGTTTATGTATCTACCAATCTTGTATCCGTGGTTTACTAAATTATTTTTCAAATAAATTTAATTTAGTTGTACATTTTCGAAATTTTTTTCGAATAGATAAGTAAGTAAGAGGAAACAGAAAGGAGTCTAATTCATGTATCTACCAATTTTCTATCCATGGTTTACTAAATTATTTTTCAAATAAATTTAATTTAGTTGTACATTTTTGAATTGTTTTTCGAATAGATAAGTAAGAGGAAAAGGAGTTTGCTTCATGTATCTACCAATTTTTTATCCGTGGTTTGCTAAATTATTTT
>NZ_VMLG01000016.1:0-8076 GCF_013276565.1 Streptococcus sp. 53 | reverse complement strand
ATACTCAATGAAAATCAAAAAGCAAACTAGGAAGCTAGCCGCAGGTTGCTAAAAGCACTGCTTTTAGGTTGTAGATAGAACTGACGAAGTCAGCTCAAAACACGGTTTTGAGGTTTCAGATGGAAGCTGACGTAGTTTGAAGAGATTTTCAATAATTCCTATTTCCCTTCTTTATCAGGAAATAGATAGGCAATACCTACACAAGCCAGCACACCTGCTCCAATGACCAAGCCACTTGAAATTGGCAAAAGGTCCAAAATTGCATTTGCGATGATAAAGGCAATAATTAAACACATCAGACTAGCCTTGTAGTCTTTTTTCAAAAGATTCTCTAGAGTGAAATAGAGGAACAAGCCTACCGGAATCAGTGACCAGAGGTTGACATCTAAACTTGGCCAGCCAACAGAACCAAAATACAATACTGTCGCTGCTACTAGTAAAAATACAATTCCCAATAACTTTTTCATTTTGATCTCCGATTTCTTTTTTAGGAACTTGACTTATCTGATAGTGACGCCTCCTGTTCCTTACAAAAATCATTATAACAGAGGTCATTTTCAAGAACAAGTTCTTTTGCCTATCTGGTCTCAATCTCGGTCTAAGTGGCTCAATAATAGCCGTAAAATAAGGAAATAGGTGAAAAACTTCCTTCCAAATAAAAAGGAATTAAGCAACCAAACGCCTTAATTCCTTGAAATTGTCTCATCACCTCTATTAGCCTTTAAATTTTGATAGACTCTATTTTCTAATCAATATGACCAATATTGTCAATACTAACCCTTTCAATCAATTCATTAGTTATCGAAACTAAGTCTATTAATAGATCCAAAAAAGAGTATCAATAGTAAAGTAAACTAAATAATTAAGTTATAAATAGCTATTTTTACAAAACTGTTTCATCATCATACTATCTCAGTACACAAACCATTTTTCTATAGCTTTTGTCTTAATCTTGATCTTTTTTCTTTAATCCAAGAAATGCACCTAAGGTAAACATTATTCCAGCAATGAATGGTGTAAAACCTTCTCTAACTGTTCCGGTTTTTGGCAATCTATCAGAATTGTTAGTATCCGATTTACTATCGATATTGGTATGTTTATTAGCTATATTCTCTGGTTCATTAAGATAAACTTCCTTCTTATTTTCAAAGTTTTTATCATTTTTATCAGGAACTGGAGCTGTAACATCCTTAGTTGAATCAGATCTTTGACTTTCATCTAATTGACTATAATTTACTTGTACAGAAACTGTAGATTTGACATCCTTAGTTGAATCAGGTTTTTGTGAATGATGTTCTCTTTGTAAATCCTCCTTTTTGTAATTTTCATCTAATTGACTATGATTTGCTTGTACCTTATCTTTCTTTTTCGATACATCAAAAGTAGGTTTATTTTCCTCCTCCTTTTTCTCCTCTATTTTCTTGAATACAGGTTTTATAAGGGTATCTTTTGATAGATTAAGAACATAGCCAACGTCTTTTTTCCCTTCGAAACCAGAAATTTCCCAGCCATCAAATTGATATCCTTTTTCTAATTCACCCTCATAGACAGGTAAAATGAAATCTTCTTCCGACACTATCGTTGAACTCATTTCTTTTCCATTTTGAATGGTCACAGTTACCCTATGAGGTTTTAGTTCTCTTACCTCTCCCGTATCTTTGTTTAAAATGAATTCTTTTACGGTTGTATTTCTTGCGAAATCTTTTACAAGAATCTTAATATTTAGTGTCTTATCTGTTAGTTGTTTAATATCATCAAATGATTTATATTCTTTTCCATTTACATAAATATGTTTGTCTTGAATCTCACCATTGAATCCATTATCTCTTTTATCATTGATGTTAAAGACTACAGATTTTCCATCAGCATATTCGATACTAGTATTTCCCTCAGGATCAATGTTTACTTCTGGTTTAACATTATCATATAAAAATTGATAGTGTACTCCAACCGCTTTCGCATTCAAATCGCTATAGCCAGTTTGAAGATAAACATTTCCATCCATATCTGTTACCTTATCTGGAAATCCGTTTGCTTTATAGTCTTTCATTCCCCAGTCCATGATGTCACCGTCTTTAACATTAAGCTTAACGTTAAAATCTCTAGTGTTATCAATGTGTAAATCTCCGTAGATTAAATAATTATCTACAACAGATTCATTAACTCTCAATTCCCAGTTAAAACCACCCTTATCAGAAATCTTACCTCTTAAATAAAACTCTGGATTTCGTACATAAATTTTATTAAATTTAGATGGATTAAAGTAGTTCTTGTCCATTGAAAGGTTTACTGGTTTTGCATCAATAAATAACGTAGAGCCATCTTCTTTTATAGCTTCTACATTGGACTTATCCTCTCCAGTGTACTCTTTATCATCTTTACCAAATAATACAAGTTTAGAAGGATCTGTTACAAGATTTCCATCTTTATCGATTGCCTCCCCTTTATCGTTCATTTTAAATCTAAACACTTGATACCTTACAATGTTAAAGCCGTCCAAAGCCGACATTAATACAGCTTGAGTACTTCTTCCATCTTCAACATTTCTACTGTCAGAATAAATTATTTTTTCTGAAAGGGCTCTTAGATTAGGATTGGAATTTTGTATTTTTGCTATATCTTCCTTGCTATAGACTCCATTTCCTTCTAACATATCCGTTTTTCCAGGATTATAGGTAGTCACTTTTAGTGCATAGCCTTTTCTCAGAATGATATTATCCTTTAATAGATATTGTTGTTTTTCTGAATCAGAATAGATTTTACCAGATTCCATTTCAGTTAAATTGTTTGGTTTGTTCTTTGAAAGATCTCCTTCCCCTAATTCTATTATATTCCCATAACTTGATGCATAGAGATATTCTGTCTTAGTTTCCCTATTTTTTTCAGGCATTCTAATCTTCGTTTCAGCTTTTCTCTGACCATCATCTGTAACAAAGAATCTCATATCTCCTGCAAAAGCTAATCCATCCACAATATCATTAATATTAGCGTATAAATCAAATGTCATCGTTTTTGAATTGGAATCATACTTGGTCGCTTTGATTTCTATATATTTATAGGTATTTCCATAATATACCTTAGCATTTTTGGATACATTACTTACTTTTCCAAGAATTTCAAAATGTCCATCCTTTGATGGGCTTAATACACCACCAAGCTTTGATTTAACATCATCAAGTTTCTCAGTCTCATATTCTAGAGCACTTCCATCCACATAGGCAGTTATATTTCCTTCATCGTCATATTGATAATCAAGCTCTACTTTTCTTTTTCCGCCATTTACAAAGTCTTCTTCTTCCTTATATTTCTTTTTAATTAGTTTCTTTAGGTCTTTATTTTCAAAGTTTCTTACAGTAGAGATTTCTTTGTCTAACTCTAGAGTTGAAGGTCCCTCTATAGGTTTTTCTTCAACAGTCTCTTTCTTTTCTTCTACGTTATTTGAGGCTTCTGGACTTTGGGCATTTTTAAGTTTATCTTCAGAAATTTCCCCTAGTTTTTTGTAAGAAGAAGCATTTTTGTCAGGATCTACTAGGTAATAAGAAATCATTCCTTTTTCATCAGCTTGGTCATCAAATTTAATTCTATGGATTTTGGTGAAGTTGCTTGCACCATCTAGGGCGATTACTTCGATGATTTTTCCTCTTAAATCTCCTGCTCCGCTAATTTCGTAGATAGTATTTCCATCTTTATCAAGCTTCCTATTTCTTCCCTCACCCTCTCCGGCGTAAGTTACATCAAGACTTTTCTCAACATCTCCATACTTATCGACAAGAGCTGCACCTGCGTACCATACTTCGTTGGCTACTTCTTCAAATTTCTCAGGATGTTCTTTTTGGTCTCTAGCAAACAAGGTTTCGTGTTTGTACTCATCCTTTACCTTGTGGTAGGTATCTTTTGCGATCAATTTAATTTTATCTGGATTAGAAAAATCAATTGAAATAATTTTTGGAGCTGTATTATCAATTTTTACTGGTATATAAGAAACTTGCCATGGATAATCCTTGGTTAATCTATATTTGAATTTGTAGAAGTATTGACCCTCAGCTATTGATTCAAATTGTCCTCTTATCCTAGTAGCTGGATCTTGGTTATCCTTACTTTCTGGTTCATTTTCTTCTCTACCTCTAGGGTTATAGATGAGTCCATCCCACTTCAAATCACCCCAAACTTTTAGTTTAGATGATTTGATTCCCTTTGCATCATTGCTTTTAGAATTTAAAATTCCTCTAATAAAGTGTTCTCTCGAAATGACTTTTAAGTCTCTTTGATTTTCTCCCTCTTTATTTGTATTTACTATTGAAATCAATCCTTCTTCTGCACTTCTTAATACAAGTGGAGAAGGGGTTAATCCTCTTTCTAGTGAAACACTTTGTGGTTCTCCCTTTGAGTCAAGTGGATATACCCTAGCAACATTAGATCCACTAGTGGATTCTGCATGAATACCTTGGTTGTTAAAGGCAAATAAGTCTGGGTCTTGGTCTAGTGATGTAATATTTTTATCTTTTCTGTTTTGAATAATAGCTGCTGGATTAAATTTATCTATACCATGTTCTCCACCAATACCCTTGTTCAAGGTTCCAGGAATTTTCGGTTTACCATCATCATCATAACCTTCCATTGTTTTTGATTTTGAACCCTCTTCCCAGGCCCATTTATCAAGGATTGGTTCGTGGTTCCAATTCCCAGCAAATCCCATTAGAGGCATCGACAAAGAAGGTTGGAAGTTTATTTTCTTCCCGTTAGAGTTTAGAGCTTCCATTTCTTCCACTGACTCAAAATGAATAAATGATTCTACAAATTTATTTTTGTCTTTAGCCTCTCCAACATTTATAACCGCATTCAAATCAAAGCTAGAATTTGCGCCTATAGTGAAAGTATCATGCTCAAATGTGATATTTGCTCCTTTGATTTTTTCTGGATGGATTTCTGGAACAATTTGCTTCCCATCTGGAGATTTTTCATCTTTATATGTTTCATCCAGTTTTAATCTGTCAGTTAGAGAATCTGTAGTTATCGCTGATGCTGAAACTTTAAAGGTTAAAGGTCTGTCTGATGTATTGTGAAGCTTAACTGTAAAATATTTTTCTTCTCCTTTTATTTCTTTAAGAGAAATAGAACCATAAGAGTTTACCAAACCTTTAGAATCCTTGTTTTTGAAAGTCGCTACAACTTCATTTCTCAAAGCATTGGCAACATTAATTAGCCCTGCTCCCTGTTGTCTAGGTGATGCAAAGTATTGGCTTTTTTCTTTCCAAGACGTTGCGTCCATCATAGGTCGCGCAGTATTTTGTAAAGCAATTTTTGTAAGACTTGTAAGGTCTATTTTGTCATCTCCCTCAAGATTTTTCAATACAGGTCTTTCAAGCATTTCCTTTAACTTCGGTCTAATCAAAACAGTAGAAGCTGCTACGATTGGAGTTGCCATACTAGTTCCTGACATATAGCCATAAGTTGATTTCCCATTAATGACATTGAGAGTAGATTTAATGTTTTTACCAGGTGCCGAAACATCGGGTTTTAAAAGTAAATCTATTCTTGGCCCCCAAGATGTGGATCCTGCTGGAACGATGATATCTTCTTTATAGAGTTCTTTGTCTGTGTCAGGTGCAAACTTAAAGTCAATCTCTTTTTCGTCACCTACATTTGGTTTGTTGGAATTAAAACTTTCCATATCAATTGGATAGTATTGCTCCAATTTATCTTTAAAATCTTCTTTATTATTTCTTTTGACTTCAGTTTTTTTATCAGGATTAATCATGTTCCATAGCTTTACACCATCATCTCCTGAAATTGAAAACACTTGACTTTTAGTACCTTCATCCGCTTCATATCCCATAGCTGGAAGCTCTGTCCAATTATCTCTATTGTAGTAATTTACAGTATTTACAACCATAATGGCGCGTGCACCCTTATCCGTAGCTTTTTTAAAAGCATTTTTTAAATCCTTTGTATAAATTCTATCCATTACTGCAATTTTGCCCTTAAGATCCAAACCTATCAACTCTTGGTCTTGGCCTTTGCCTATATATACAAATTTCAATTTATCAGGAGCTTTTGAACCATCTTCATTTGTTGTGATTTTATTCTTATCGAAAAAGGCTCCTATATTTCTGTATTTAAAACTTTTTCCACCTATGTTAACTTTATCAAACTCAACTGTTTGATTTTTAGCAGATGCAACCGCTATCGCATCTTCATGTGCTGCTGTTCGCGTTACATTTCCAGTGTCGGTCATTTTCAGATGATTATTTGCCACTAAATCCCATGAAGAACTTGAAGCAGAAGTCGCATAGTTACCTGTAGCTACAACCATTGGAATGCCTGCTTTTCTTAATGCTCTAATAGCTTGCCAATATTTCTCACCTACAAGACCTGTTCCTGTAAAACCAGATGATACCGAAACAACATCGACATTGTGTTTAATGGAATCTTCAATAGCATGAAACATTGTTTCATCTCCTGCGAAGCCAGATCCTGCGTCAGAGTACATTTTATAAGAGAAGATCTGTGCATTAGGAGCAATTCCATCTATTCCGTTAAAGTTTTTAATATCTTTTTCAGTATCATTTCCCGCAAGAATCCCTGCAATATGCATCCCATGTGGATCAAAATAATCGCTCCCATCATCAGCTTTTTCTACAGTAATTTTACCACCATTATAATAATTGAAAGCATGAGGAATCTTATCACTCAACCAGAAATTTTTATCAGTACCTTTTAAGTCTTCTTTTTTAAATCTCATTGAGCCTTTAGCATCATCATCAATCCTCATGGCCTTATGCCTATAATCTGTCCCGGTATCGATATTTGAAATGACCATACCTCTACCATCAAAATTTTTACCAAATGGAGCATTGATAGACTTTAGGTAATCGATAGCCTCCTCAACTCCAATTTCCTTTCGGGCATGATTCATCATGGGTTGGAGTTTTTGTGACCGTTCAACCGATGAAATACCTTCTATTAGTTTAATTTTATCCAGATTATCTGGAGTTGTTTCTATTGAAACACCATTAAAAATCGTATTATAGGTATATAAAACGTTTGTATCCTTAAGATTGGATAATTCCTTGATTGCTTTTTCTCCAGATTCTTTATCTTTAAATTCAGCAATATAGACAAGTTTATCCTCTTTTTTGGGACTTTCTGGGTCTTTACTTGCAGACGAGTTAGCTTTATCTTCTTGGGATTGATTGGAATCTTCTTTGATTGTTGCTTCTTCATTGCTAGTTTTGTTATCTATCACAGATTCTTTACTAACAACTTCTTTTTCCTCAATAACCGTTGTTTTCTTCTCTTCAGTATCCTTGGAAGTTTCTATATCATTATGAATATTTTCATGTTTTTCTTTATTTTCTGCTTCCTTATCTACTACTACTTTTTCTGTATCAGAGATAGTTAAAGCATCTTCAGAGCTAGATGTGTCTGCTAAGACTACCTCATTAGGGACATATGCTGCTAAAACAACTGCAGCTGTGGTTAATGACAATACTGTACTTTTTTTCATTTTAATTCCTTACATATTTATTTAACTTCCAATAGATAGAAAACTTTAACTTTGCTAGCCTTTGTTATAAAAAGTTTTACTAAGTATTATCTAGGAAATAGAGTAGTACATTTATATATAATTGTTAGCTCTCCATAAAAATAGTATATCATTTAAAAAATTTAAGTCAAGAAAAATTAAGGCTGGTTAATTTTATTTTTAACGCATGTTAATAAATGATCCAAAAGTTTCGTACTTAACGGGGATACATTATAAGCACATTCATACCATCAAAAATAGTAGCAATCAAATTGAACCACTACCAAAATCACAAAGTCAAACATCATTGATGAAATATCAACGCTATTAAACAATATAAATAACCGCTAATAATAAGACTTAACGGTTATTTATACATATCTATTTTTTCAAATCTTCAGTCATATGTTCACCTGTGACCTAGGCTTTACGATTGTCTTGCTCTAGCAACTAATACTCAATGAAAATCAAAAAGCAAACTAGGAAACTAGCCGCAGGTTGCTAAAAGCACTGCTTTTAGGTTGTAGATAAGACTGACGAAGTCAGCTCAA
>NZ_VMLG01000015.1:30153-48919 GCF_013276565.1 Streptococcus sp. 53 | reverse complement strand
CAGTTGACAAAGAGCCAAAAGAGGAGGGGCACCCAATTTTTCGGTTTCCCTCCTCTCTTTAATAGAGCTATTCTGCTAGCTTTTCTATCCGATATTGCCCATCTTCTATTCCACAGTTAGAGACAGAAGAGACTGGTTACATTGATAGAATATTCCTATTCAGCTAAAGTATATGATTATCTTGGGTTCTCTCTTCTCTCACCCATCACTAGGATTGATGACTTCTCCAAATTCCCCTTATAATCTAACTTTAAGTAGAGAATAGAATGTTCTAGCTGTTCTATTTTCTACGTCTAGCCTTTCTTCCTAGCAAAGCAAAACCACTGGTTGCCGCCACTAGACCAAGACTAGCAAGTGCTGCACTTGATGCTGAACCTGTGTTAGGTAATTGTTTTCTAGCAGGTGACTGGTAGGTAACATCTTGCATTGTTCCTGCAGTTGCTTGCGGTGCACTTGTTGCCTGAGGAGCAGCATTAGGAGCCACTGGTCTCTTAGGAACTGTAACCATGGCAATGGCTTGCACTCCAATCGTTTCTGCTTCCTTCACATCTTCCACAGTTTCCGCATTTTCAATTTCTTTGAGAGCTGCTTGTTTTTCTGCTTCCACTCTTGCTAAAAGTTCTGCTTTTTCTTTATCAGAAAGCGGTGCGCCTTTGATTTCATCCTGCTTGTCCTTGGCAGCTTTTTCAATGGCATTTTTAGCTGATTCTTTTTCAGTAGCTAATTGCTTAGAAGCTTGTGATTGAGCTGGGTTTTGTGAACCTGTATTAGCTTGTCCGCCTGCCTGGCTACCACCGCCTGCATTCGCATTAGCATCTGAGCTTCCAGTATTGCCTCCATTATCTCCACCTGGTGTAGTTTCTGGCTTATACTCTGGTGTAGCTTCTTGAGTTACAGATTCACCTTTCGCAGATTGTTGAACTGTATCTTTCCCTAGAATCGTCACTACTGAACCATCTGGGAATGTGATTGTTGCTGTACCATCTCCAGCTACATTGATTGTCGCTCCGTCTAATGCTGAACCATTTGCTTGTAAAATAGCAACCTTAACTTTTTCTTTTTCTTCATCTGTTAAATGAGTTATATCTTTTACATCTACTCTTTGAGCAGGCGCTTTAACAGTTGATTTTTCAGCAGTCAGTTTAGTGCTATCTTGTGCTTTTGGATCTTGTGCTACCAATTGATTTCCTGGAATTGTAATAGCTGAACCATCTTTAAAGACGATTGTCGCTGTGCCATCTCCAGCTACTTCAACTTTAACATCGCTTCCGAATCCATTTGCATCTACTACAGCTTTTTTAACAGCTTCTTTTTCTGCATCTGTTAATCTTGTAGCTTCTGCTACTTTTGTAGGGTTAGCTGGGATGATTACTTTTGTCTTCTCTGCGATTGTTGGTTGCTCTTGTGTTAAAGTTTCCTCTTTTTGAACTACTAGACTGGTTCCTGGAATTGTATTGACTGAACCATCTGAGTATGTCAATGTCGCTGTTCCGTCTTTAGATACCTTAACATCTGTAGCAGTTGGATTTGCTTGTTTCACTTTCGTAGCTACTGCAGCTTGTTCCTCAGGTGTTAAGCTATGAGCATTCCCGACTTCTGTAGTTGCTGGCACCACTGCTGGATTTTGCGTGGCTTGTGTTGCAGCTTCATTGTCAGTATCTTTGGCTACTACTAGACTGGTTCCTGGAATTGTGTTTACTGAACCATCTCCATATGTTAGCGTTGCTGTTCCATCTTTAGATACCTTAACATCTGTCGCCGCTGGATTTGCTTCTTTGACCTTAGCTGCTACAGTATCTTGCTCCGCCTGTGTCAAGTTGTGAGTATTTTCAACAGGTACAAAGTTTCCTGGAACTTGCGCTGGGTTCTTCTCTGCATCTGTCTGAACTTTTGGAGTTTCTTGTTTACTTCCTTTTTCAACAAGTTTATCCCCTGTTATTGTATCTACAGATTTATCTGGATAGGTGATGACTACTGTTCCATCAGGTCTTACTTCTACTGTAGTTCCTGCTGGGAAGTTGTTCGCTTCCTCAACCGCTTTTTTAACCGCAGCTTGTTCTCCTGGTGTTAACTTAGTAGTGTTTCCTACTTGTGTTTTTCCTGGAATAACTGGCTCGGTTCTTGACGCGATTGTTCCTGTCTCTTTGTTAGCTGGCGCTACTAATTTATCTTTAGAAATCGTATCGCTTGAACCATCTTTATATGTGATAACAGCTGTTCCATCTGGTTTTACTTCTACTGTTGTTCCATCTGGGAATGTGTTAGCTCCTTCGATGTTTTGACGAACTTGTTCTCTTTCTTCATCTGAAAGTTTTGCTGGATTTTCCACTTCCACTTTGTTTTCAGGAACTTTCGGATCGAATTTAGATGCAATAGAGCCATCTGGTTGAACTTCATTTATCTTATGAATACCAGCTTCTTTCGCCGCGTTGATTTCATCTTTAGATTGAGCTTTGTTGATGTCTTCAATCGCTTTGTCTTTGGCCTTATTGATTTCTTCGATAGCTTTGGCTTTCGCTTCGTCTGATAAATCTTTATTGTTCTTGATTTCGTTAATGCGTTTTTGAGCTTCTTCTAGTATTTCAGCTTTTGCTTTCGCTTTTTCTTCATCAAGGTTTGTTACATCTGGTTTCTTAACTTCTGCATCAGCTTTTGGATCATATTTTTCAATATTTTCTTTTGCTTGATCTGCAATTTGTTTAGCTGTTCCTGCTGATGATGCTTGGTCAATAGCTTTATTAGCATCTTCTTTGGCTTTATTGATTTCTTTTTCAGCTTTTTGTTTTTGATCTTCTGTTAAGTCTTTATTGTTCTTGATTTCTTCAAGTTTTTTCTTAGCAGCTTCTTCTACTTGTTTTTTAGCAGCTTCTTTCGCCTTAGCAAGATCATTATCTTTATCAGCTGTGCCTAAAGAATCAACTACTTCAACCGGTACTTTTACAGTTACTTTGCTACCATCCGCTAGGGTTACTTCCACCTCTGCTTCTTTAATTCCCGCTTCTGTTGTAGTTGGTTTAAAAGTGATTTTCGCTGTTAGTCCATCAGCTAGTGCTAATTGTTTTAGGATGTCTTCGTCAGTTAAGCCTTTACCTTTTTCTACAGTTACTTTTCCGGATACTAAAGCAGTTTGTAAGTCTAACTCTGGTTTGAAGATACTTGTTGATTGCCCTTTAGCAGTTTGTACTACTACATCTTTTTTCGGTAGATTTCCGTTTGGAGTCTCAACATTTCCTTGATCATCAACCTTGACATCGTCCTTGTTTAAGCCTGGATTTGCTTCAACAATAGCTTTCTTAACATCTTCTTTTTCTTTGTCTGTTAAGTTATTCGAATCTTTAACTCCTACAGGTGTGACAGGTTTCTTCAAAGCTGGTGTTACTACATCTTTTGCTGGTAAATTACCTTGTGGTGTTTCAACATTACCTTGACCATCAACCTTAACATCATCCTTGTTTAAGCCTGGATTTGCAGCTACAACAGCATCCTTAACAGCGTCTTTTTCTGCTTCTGTTAAGTTTTTAGGATCTTTAACTTCTACAGGTGTAACAGGTTTCTTCAAGGCTGGTGTTACAACTTCTCCTGCTAGTAAATTACCTCTTGGCGTTTCAACATTGCCTTGATCATCAACCTTGACATCGTCCTTGTTTAAGCCTGGATTTGCAGTTACAACAGCATCCTTAACAGCGTCTTTTTCTGCATCTGTTAAGTTATGGACATCTTTAACAGGGACAAGATTTGTCGGTTTTTTCAAGGCTGGTGTCACTACATCCTCTGCTGGTAAGTTGCCTTTTGGTGTTTCAACATTGCCTTGATCATCAACCTTAATATCTTTATCTGTTAAACCTGGATTATTTTTAATAATCTCTTCTACAATCTTAGATTTCTCTGGTTCTGTCAGTTTAGATGGGTTGACAACTTCAACTGGGGTTGTTGGTTTCTTCAAGGTAGAAGTTACTACATCTTTTGCTGGTAAGTTACCTTGTGGTGTTGTGACATTTCCTTGATCGTCAACTTTGACTTTATCTTCAGTTAAACCTGGATTTGCCTCTACAACAGCTTTCTTAACGGCTTCTTTTTCTTTAACTGTTAGGCTATTTGGATTTTCTACTTCAACAAGTTTATTTGGTTTATTTAAGACTGTTGTGACAACATCTTCTTTTGGTAGATTTCCTTTTGGAGTTTTAACATTTCCTTGGTTATCTACTGTAACATCACCTTTGTTTAAACCTGGATTTGCAGCTGCGACAGCATCCTTAATGTCCTCTTTTTCTTTTTCTGTTAAAGCATTAGGATTTCCAACTACAACTGGTGTTGTTGGTTTGTTCAGGGCTGGAGTTACTACATCTTTTGCAAGTAATTTATCACCATTCTTAGTTGTTACATTACCTTTGTCATCGACTGTAATATCATCTTTGTTTAGACCAGGATTTGCGTTGGCTACAGCTTCTTTCACTTTTTCCTTTTCATCATTTGTTAAATGATTTGGATCAGCTACTACGACTGGTGTCGCTGGTTTGTTTAATGCTTGAACAACAACTTTTTCTGCTTCCAAGTAACCTTTAGGAGAAGCTACATCTCCCTTATCACTCACATAGACTTCAGATTCTTCTAGTTGAGGGTTAGTCGCCACAATCGCTTTTTTAACAGCTTCTTTCTCTTCATCTGTTAAATGATTGACATCTGTAACCTTAACCTTTTCTTTTGGTGGAGTTAACTTTCTCTTAGCTGTTTCTGTAATATCTTGTGGAGTATGAACAGCAGCAATTTCTTGTCTACCTTTTTCTGTGGCTGACGCTATAGCTTCTGGTGAAGTTGCATTATTGATGTTTTCTTCGTGTTTTGCTTTCAGTTCATCAACTTGTTTCTTCAATGCTTCTTTTTCTTTTTTAGATAATGCATTGTCTTCATCAATTTCAGCTTTTTCAGCATCTGCAGCTTTTGTTAGGTCAGCTTTCGCTTTTTCCTGATCAGTTGCTTTTCTTACAGGTACTTCGATTTCATCTTTTGATCCGTCACCATAAGTAACTTCTACTACAACTACTTTCTTACCTTCATTTGCACCTGTTCCATTCACAATTTTTCCGTCATCTTTGACTTGTTTGTCTGTCGGTTGTGGTTGTCCTTCTGGTACTACTACAGCTTCTGTAATTGCTTTTTTATCTGCTTCCGCTACTTTTTTATCTGTAGCCGGATCGACACTTACTGGTACTTCTCCTGCTGTAACTGTTGGAGTTGATTTATCCGCATCTGTTTGGTGTACTGCATCGATTGCTTTCTTACCATCTTCTGTTGCTTTCGCTACTTCGTCAGTTGTTCCAGTTTTATCGATGTTTTCTTCTTGAGCTTTCTTAACCTTATCAACTTCCGCTTTCTTGTCTGCTTTTTGTTGATCTGTTAAGCCTTTATCTGCTTCAATTTCTGCTTTTTCTTTGTTAGCTGCTTCTGTTAAGTCTGCTTTCGCTTTCTCTTTTGCTTTGTCTAACTCTGTTTTGTGCACTGCATCGATTGCTTTCTTACCGTCTTCTGTTGCTTTCGCTACTTCGTCAGTTGTTTGTGCTTTATCGATATTTGCTTCTTGTTCTTTCTTAACTTTATCTACTTCTGCTTTCTTGTCTGCTTTTTGTTGATCTGTTAAGTTTTTATCTGCTTCAATCTCTGCTTTTTCTTTGTTAGCTGCTTCTGTTAAGTCTGCTTTCGCTTTTTCTTTAGCTTTGTCTAATGCTTTTTCTGCTTCAGTTTTCGCTTCTACAGTCTTAGATGCAGGCAGTTCATTTTGTGATTTGTCAGAGTATGTTACAGTTACTTTCCCTGTATTGTCTACTGAAATTTGATTATCAGTTAAGTTTGTGTTTGCTTTCTTAACGGCTGCTTTAACGGCTGCTTTTTCATCTTCTGATAAATTAGCAACATTATTAACTTTTACTTTTTCTGGATCATTTAGTGGAGATTTCGCAGCATCAGTTCCTTCTACTGGTACGTCAACTGTTCTTGTAATACCATCGTGAGTGACTGTTACTGGTACTACTTTCTTATCGCCTTTTTCTGCAATAGCTCCATATTCTACAGAATAAGTATCATCTAAATCGTTACCGTTTGCTGTTACTTTAGCTTTTACTGCATCTTTATCGGCTTGTTCTGTTAAGCTTTCTCCTACTTTAGGTACAACAGATATTTTTGCTGCTCCATCTTTCACTGCTAAAGTGAAGTCTTCTGCTTTACCTGACAAAGCTAAACGTGCTTGTTTTAGTGTTTCTAGTGCATTATCTACGTCTGTTTGTGTTGCATCTTGCTTATCATACACTTTTTGAGCATTTGCTAAAGCATCATCGTAAGCTTTTTTCTTAGCGACATCTGCCTCTTTAGCATAAGCTGGTGATTTTTTAACCGCATCATCTGTGTTCAAGTCAAGTTCTGCTTTCAAAGCATCTTTCGATACAGGGACAGCTACATCTTCTCCTGTTAACCCTTTAATTGCTTTTGCTAAATTGTCAATTAGAGTAGCTACTTCTGATGTGCCCGCCGCATTTTCTGGTTTATCTGTTGTTTTGTCAGCTACTTTTGAAGCGGCGTCTTTTGCGTTATCAAATGCAGTTTTCTTATCTTGAGGAACACTAGGATTAGTATATTTATCAGAGGCTTTTACTTTTTCAGCTTCTGCTACTAATTTTTGTAGAGAATCCATCTTAGAATCTAAACCTTGAGCAATTGATACAATATTATCTACTTCAGCTTTACTTCCCGCAGCATCAACTTGTGTTTTCAATTCTGCTTTTTGTGCAGCATTTAAGTGTTCAAGTGCATCGATTTTTGCTTTTGCTGTATCACGATACGCTTTTACTTCCGCATCCTTCACAATATCTTCTAATTGGTCTCTTGTAGTTGCGTGATCAATCTCCTTTTTATATAGATTTCTATCATCATCTGTCAAACCAGGAATCTGATCAATTTTTTTCTTATACTCTTCTTTTAAAGCATCTGTTTTAGCTTTTTCAGCATCATGAGCTTTTTTAGAGACTTGAGATTGAGCTTCTCCAATAATCTTAGTGATTTCAGCTTGTGAAGGTGCTTTCTTAATTCTTTCTTTATATGCATCAGCTGTTGGATCAGTTAAATATCCCGCTTTACCATCTTTTTTATCGATTTCATCAATGATTGCTTTAGCTTTTTCTTTTGTTTTTTCTAATGCTTTGTCTAAAATTTTATCGACAAGACCTTTTGTATGTTCAATAGGAGTAGCAGTCCCTTCAGTTGGGTCTGTCATTACTACTGCCGATACTTGATCTACTAGTTCTTTTTTCTCTGCTGTTGTTAAGTAAGGATTGTTATTAATTTTTTCCTTCACTTCACGTTTTTTAGCTTCTAATGCTTTCTCATTTTCACTATTTTTAGCAACAGCTTCTTCTACAACAGCATTGACACTTTCTTGAGTAGTCTTATCTTTTAATTTTTCTTTAAATGCTTGTTTTTCCTTTGGAGATAAGTAAGATAAATTATCAATTGCCGCTTCAGCATCCTTTTTAGCTAAATCTAGAGCACTAGTTCCTTCTTTATAATAAAGATCTGAAGTTGGGATAGTATATAAACCTGAATTACCAGCATCTCTTGATAACATGACTGTTGAACTATTTTCTTTAGTTCCAATATATGTACCTATATTCTTTGCATTTGCTATATTATCTTCATAGGCAAACCACTTATTCCCATGTTCATCCGTGAACGAATTTCCATAGTCCAGATCACTTTTACCACTATGATATTGTAAATTTTCTATTCCGATTCCATTTGCTTTTAAAAATGATTTGATAGCTGCTTTCTTTTCTTCTTCAGTTATTTGATTCATATTTTTCACAGCTACTGGAGCAATATCATACTCATATCCACCACCTTGTCTATGCGTATTCGTTTCCGTTACTTTATAAACAAGCGATGTTCCTGGAATAACATCTCTAGTATTATCAGAATAAATAATTGTCGCTGTTCCATCATCACCTATAAGAATAGATTCTGTTTTTTCTTCACTCTTAAGGTTCTCTATTAATTTATTTTTCCCTGTTCTTGCTACCGAAGTTACAGTCTCTTTATTTGCCTCCCAAAGTCTTTCCCTAACATTCTTTTTTTCCTCTTCGGTGAGTTTATTGGTATCTTTTACTGCGACACGTGTTGGAACAGATGGCTCAAAAATTTCATTTAATTTATATAAAGTTGGAACTGGCGCTAACACTGTTTTATAATGTTGCATCATTCGAGCGATACCAACCCTAAAACCTGCTCCAAATTCTAAAGTGCTACGATTATTACCAAGGGTTGGATCTGCAACTTCATATACAGCTGTTATCGTTGCTCTATCAATACCTGCACGTTCCCAATCGACATACATCGTTTTTGTGTTTGTACGGAAGCTCTCATAAATAGCTTGTTCATATGGATCATCTGAGATTCTTTCCCCAATATGATACCAAAACTTATTCGCAAAACTTCCGCTATACTCTCTATGATTTTCTCCTGTAGTATCATTATATGATTCCCACTTAGTATCATCCCCACGAAAATCTAAGTCTCGATAAGCCCTATTAATATCATCCTTTGTTTGGAATCGTGAGTTAACCGAATTAGATAGCGAAGTAAATTTCTGGCTACCTTCCCATGTTTTCATTACATACACTGGGTTTCCGTCATTTTTCTTTAAAGTAATTTCTTTAGGCTCTTTTAATCCTATTGGCGTCGTGAACCAAAAACGAGCACGGTGTCCACCATATCCAGCAATACGCTCTCCATCAGCTCCACCATTATAGGTATAAGTTACTTTAACAAATGGATTTTCTCGAGTGTATTGTGACCAGTCTACATCGATTCCAATTTCTTTGTCTACATTTACTTTTGATCCGATTTCAATACCGTCTGCACTTTCGGGAGTTTCTCCAGAATTAGAATATAACGATACAATACCGTCTTCGCCATTTAATTGTTTAAATGCCGCATCTACAATGTTCGGATTTATAGCTACCCCAACTAAAGATGCCCCTATCAAACACGACGCTGCTCCAAAGCTAAACTTTCTAATCGAAAATTTTTCCACACGCTGCCACATTTGCTTGGAGCGTTTCTGCGTTCTCTTATACTTCATTCTTTGATCTCCATTTTTTATTTTTATTTCTTCTTATTCAAAAAGCTAATGCACTATAATAAAATTTTATTATAATATATCTACTTTAGATGATAAGAATATACGTACATTATAGCATAAAATCCCCCCCCCGTCCACTTTTAGCCTAATTTTTACTTTAATTAAAATATATAGAAATTTACCCTATTTGCTATCATTTACTCACTAAACATTTATACAGATTTATAAATTTTAATCGATTCTCATTCAAAAACATAAAATAAGTCATTCTAGGTATCTGTATCCCTATCCACCTCCACTTACTTCATCAAAAACCAAAAATAAAGAAAAAAACCTACCAGAACCAAAATTGTCTGGTAAGGTTTTTCTCTGAATATAGTCACTAGGCTTATACTCAATGAAAATCAAAGAGCAAACTAGGAAGCTAGCCGCAGGTTGCTCAAAACATTGTTTTGAGGTTGCAGATANNAACATATATACGGTAAGGCAACGCTGACGTGGTTTGAATTTGATTTTCGAAGAGTATTAACTAAAAAGCATGACTAGGAATATTATTGAATGTGGCTAGCTAAATCTTCCTGAGCTTTTTTATTTGACTCGGCTTTTTCTTTTAGCCATTTGTCATAGAGTTCCTGGTACTGTTTCGCAGTTACCGGCTCTTTTTGCAGTTCAACATATTTGTAGTTATCAGCATCTCCCTTATGACCAACGAAAGAGAAGGCTCCTGTAAACGGTACAGTCTTACGGAAGATTGGATTAGCGCCACCACTTTGAACTGGTAGGAAGAGGGCGCTGTCAGTCAACCAAGCTTGGACTTCAGCAAATTTTTCATAACGAGCCTGAGTATTTGCAACTTCGCTATCTGCTTCATCTAGTAACTTCTTATAAGCAGAAAGTCCAATTTTTTCTTTTACTTCATTATCTTTTCCAGCAGTCAAACCAATATTGTTAAGCTGTGAACCTGACTCTGGATCCAAGAGATCAAGATAAGTTTTCGGATCTGAGTAATCTCCGCTCCAACCTGAAATATCAATGTCATAGTCCTTTTGTTCAGCTGTATCTGCAAAGAATGTAGCTTGATCCTTCTCGTCTGGAGAAAGTTGAATCACGTCAATCACAACGTTGTCCGCCCCAAGGGTTTCTTCCACTGTCTGCTTAAAGGAACTTGCTTGTTGCACATCTAACTTGGCCGTCTGGTCAACCGGCATATCCAAATGAATTGGGAAGGTCACGCCTTCTGCTTGCAAGGTTTCTTTAGCTTTAGCCAATGCTGCCTTGGCTTTTTCAGCATTCAAAAAGGCAGGTTGTGCATCATTCAAATTGATATTCGACCACTCTGTACCATAGTTAATAATCTTTTCATTGACAACATCTCCAAAGTTTTTACCACCGATTTGGACAAAATCACTTGGGATAAGCGTGTTACGCAAGATACGGTCTGCTCCATCTTCACCATTTGTCTGCGCTGCATAAGCATGACGGTCAAAGGCAAAGTTGACAGCCTGACGGAAATTCTTATTTTGCATGGCTGCAAGTGAATCTGTCTTTTCTTTATCAGACTGTTTCATGGTCTGCTTGTAGCTTTGACGATTAACGTTAAAAAGATAATAGAAGGTAATTGAGTTTTGTGGTGTGTAGGTGATTTTGTCCTCATTCCCTTTTTTCAACTGATTAAACACTGAACTTGTCGGGAAGATACGACCGTCCGAGTAGTTCCCTTCCAAAAATCCTCTCGCTAAACTATCTTGATCAGAACCGTCAAAGAAAGAGAGCTTCACTTTCTCAATTTTTACATTGTCCTTATCCCAGTAATTAGGGTTTTTATCAAATTCAATCAAAGATTTTGATGAGAAAGATTTAAACAAGTAAGGACCATTTGACAAGATACTGGATGGTGTTACACTTCCAAAGTCATCTCCCTTAGATTTCAAAAAAGCTTCATTTACAGGACTAAGAATACTTGCTGTTGTTTTAGAGTTCCAATAAGTTTCAGGTTGGTTGAGGGTATATTGGAGAGTGTAATCATCCACTGCCTTTACACCAACAGTTCCAAAATCAGATGATTTCCCTTCAACATAGTCTGCTAGACCCTTGATAGAGTCTTGTACCAAGTACAAGTTTTCAGCCTTTTTATCAGCCGCATACTTAAGACCAGTCACAAAGTCATGAGCTGTTACATCCGCATACTCTTCGCCCTCTGAAGTGTACCATTTCGCCCCCTGACGGATTTTATAAGTGTAGGTCAAACCATCTTTTGACACCGTCCATGACTCAGCCATAGACGGAATGAGATTACCATACTTATCATTTTCTAACAAGCCATCAATCAAGTTAGTCGTAATACTAGAAGTTGAACCACGTGTTGAAGTAATGTAGTCCAAGGTATCAGGATTACTAGTAAATACATAAGAGTAGGTTTTCTCAGCATTACTTGATTGGGAAGACCCACATGCCGCTAGAGCTAGACCTGCTGTCAAAGCCATAGCTCCAAAAAGCATAACTTTTGATTTCTTCATGATTATTCTCCATTTTTTACAGTATGTGAAATATTATACACCATTTGAGCAAAAATATAAAGCCTTTTTGAACTTTTTTACAAAAATAAAAATCAGTAGACTCGAGTTCCTACTGATTTTTGTTATGGTTCGTTTGGATTATGCAGCCAAAACTTTGCGTCCTTTACGACGACGAGCTGCCAATACGCGACGACCGTTTTTAGTTGACATACGGTTACGGAATCCGTGTTTGCGCGCACGACGAAGTTTACTTGGTTGATAAGTACGTTTCACGATGAATACCTCCTCATAGATTTTGTATTCGTTTAGCCGGCTATAAAGTGATCAGTTACTAAACATACTTTACTATTCTATCTGATTCTTTTACTTTTGTCAATAGCTCAAGGCAAATGTTTACTGCTTTTTGGCGCTTTTTCGAATGTAAGCCCTATCTACGATACTGTTTCAAGAAACGAGTCATCTTTTCTTGGATTTGGGCTAACTCATCAACACGAGGAAGGTAAACGATACGGAAGTGGTCTGGTTCCTTCCAGTTAAAGCCGCGACCATGAACCAATAGAACCTTTTCCTGCTTCAAGAAATCAAGGACAAACTGCTCATCATCATCGATACGGTACATATTGCGGTCGATTTTAGGGAAGATATAGAGTCCAGCCTTGGGTTTAACAGCAGAGAGACCTGGAATCTCTTTAATGGCATTATAAATGAAATTTCTTTGCTCGTAAATTCGTCCACCAGGAAGAAGCAATTCATCGACTGATTGGTGGCCACCCAAGGAAGTTTGTACGACTTGCTGGGCCAAAACGTTAGAGCAAAGACGCATATTGGACAGCATATTGAGCCCTTCGATATAGCCCTTGACATGAGTCTTAGGACCAGACAAGACCATCCAACCCACACGGAAACCAGCGATACGATGGGATTTTGACAGACCATTCATGCTAACACAGAAGACATCTGGTGCCAAGCTCGCCACAGGCGTATGCACATGTCCATCCATGACCATACGGTCATAGATTTCATCCGCAAAGATAATCAAATCGTTTTGACGGGCAGTCTCAATAATCTCCAACAAGAGTTCCTTAGGATAAAGGGCTCCAGTTGGGTTGTTTGGATTGATAAGGACGATTGCCTTGGTGTTGGAAGTGATTTTTGACTTGATATCGTCAATATCTGGGTACCATTCTGCAGCTTCATCACAGATATAGTGAACAGCATTTCCTCCAGCTAGACTGACAGCGGCCGTCCATAGAGGATAGTCTGGCATTGGCACTAAGACCTCATCCCCATTGTCCAAAAGCCCCTGCATGGACATGACAATCAGCTCACTGACACCATTTCCAAGGTAAATATCATCAATATCTACATTTGGGAATTTCTTCAATTGGCAATACTGCATGATGGCCTTACGGGCTGAGAAAATCCCTTTTGAGTCAGAATACCCTTCACTATCACGCGCATTCATAATCAAGTCATGAATGACCTCGTCTGGCGCTGTAAAGCCAAATTCTGCTGGATTTCCTGTATTCAGACGTAAAATCTTTTCTCCGTTTGCTCGCATCCGCATGGCTTCTTCCAAAACAGGACCACGGATATCATAAGCAACATGCTCTAACTTACTAGACTTGTTATATTCTTTCATCTTGTTTCCTCAATTCATCGAGATAGTAACATTATACCACTAGAAAGACAATGCGACAAGTTTACTGAAATGTGTTACTAAAATCCTACAGAAGAAAAACCTCACTAAAAGCGAGGTCAAGACAGGGGAAATAGCAGGAATTTTGCCAAAGACAGATCACATACCAAAAGATAAACCTAGAAAAAGCAAGCCTAAAAAGGAGTCATAAAGAAGATTGAACATGAGGAAAAGCCCCCATATCGTCAAGTAATCCCAACGCCCACTTCGTTTTGCAACCAGGAATAAAATTAGATGGTAGAGTACATGAAAGACTAAAAATCCGATAAACCCTGGATAAAGAAACGGTACCAGACTCTCTAATTGCCAGATCATAATCACTTCTACCAAGACTGAAACTAGGATAATTCCATAATAAAGGAAATTTGATTTTTGAAAAGAGTTTTTCATCATTCTCCCTCCCTTCACTTGTTTCCTGCTATCCTTTCTTTTATTTTATCATATATTATATAGATTTTAAGCACTAACATTCTTTTGAAAAATACTTTTTTTGCTTTACTTCTATAGTGAAAAGGTTTACAATAATAGTAAGAAAATTTCAGGAGGTTTCATTATGGCACAACGTTACCAAAATATTATGGTCGCAATCGATGGTTCTAAGGAAGCGGACTTGGCTTTTATCAAGGGAGTTCATTCTGCTCTACGAAACAACGCTAAACTCACCATCGCCCATGTCATTGACACACGCGCTCTCCAAAGCGTATCCACCTTTGATGCTGAAGTTTACGAACAACTCCAAGTCGACGCTGAAAGTCTGATGAAAGAGTACGAAAAGCGTGCTAAAGATGCTGGTGTGGCAGATGTTCATATCGTCATTGAAATGGGAAATCCAAAGACCCTACTGGCACGTACTATTCCCGATGCTGAAGAAGTGGACCTCATCCTCGTTGGCGCAACTGGTCTCAACGCCTTTGAACGCCTCTTGGTCGGTTCTTCATCTGAATACATTCTCCGCCATGCTAAGGTCGATTTGCTGGTTGTGAGAGAACAAGAAAAAACTTTGTAATCACGAAGAAAAGGAGCCCCTAGCTCCTTTTTGTTTACTATTTATACTCTTCGAAAATCTCTTCAAACCACGTCAACTTCCATCTGCAACCTCAAAAACATGTTTTGAGCTGACTTCGTCAGTCTTATCTACAACCTCAAAGCAGTGTTTTGAGCAGCCTGCGGCTAGTTTCCTAGTTTGCTCTTTGATTTTCATTGAGTATTATTTCTCTCTTTATGGCGTTCGTAAGCCTTGAGCTGACGCTGCAGTTCCTTTTTAATAGCAGGTTCTGGGGCATATTTTTCTTCCCAATCATCTGGTTTTAAGATTTTGTGGGTCACTGGATCAAAATGAGCCTTGCCATCTGGAAAAATTTTCCCCATATTAGCCTGATGGACAATGTCAAAAATACGTTCTGGGTCCACCCCCATCAAGACAAAACTACCGTAGGTGAAGTAAAGTGTGTCAATCAAGGCATCCACTTGCCCTATCAAATCTTGCTGAGCAGGTGTCTTCTTGGCTACTTTATCTGCTGCCTTATCAAGAGCTTGATGAAGTTGCGATACAGCTTGACCAAAATCCTCTTCAGAAGGACTAGCAGCTCGAACAAACTCCACCAATTCTTCTATTTTAAAGCCAGCCCTATGGGTTGCACCTTCTAAATCCCAAGCTCGAGGTTCTTCTTGGGTCCGTTCATCCATCATGTGATGGAAGGTCTTGACCTTATTGAAATGATAGTCACGGCTGACAAAGACTTTTTCTGAGGCCAGAACACCAAAATGTTCCAAGGCCTTGTGGATTCCGTCTTGTTGATTGCTAGTGGTAATGTGCTTGGCAACTTCCTTGACACTGCTACTACCATTTCCCATAGCGACCGACATACCGACACCCGCCAGCATTTCTAGGTCGTTATCTGAGTCACCAAAGGCCATGACTTGGTTAAGATCAAAACCATATTCTTTCCCAACTCGTCTAATGCCTTCCAATTTAGAGTTTCCTTGATTGATAACATCCGCTGCAAAAGGATTGCTACGTGTCAATTTCAAGTCTTCAAAATCAGCTGCCGCCTTCTCAGACTCTTCTGGCGTCATCAGCATCAAAACTTGGTAGATAGGCTGATTCATCAGATGAAGTAAGTCTTCTTCCTTTTGGGTAACAACCTTGCTGACCATACGATTAAAGGAATGACTTACCGTCCGAGTTAAAACAGAGGGAACGAAGCGACTGATTCGTTGAGAAAAAGAACCCAGACCAAAGGACATGATTTTAGAACCCAACATGGCATCCTTGGTCCCTAGGGCAATCTCCTTGCCCTCTTTTTTAGCATAAGTAATTAGATGACGCAAATGTAACTTGGAAATTGGGCTCGTGAACAAGACTCTTTCTTTATTAAAGATATACTGGCCATTGTAGGTTACCGCAAAATCCAGATCCAAATCGTCCATCAATTCCTTAACAAAAAAAGGTCCTCGACCCGTTGCTACACCAACTAGTACTCCTTGTTCTTTGACAATCTTAATCGCGTCCTTAGTGGATTTCAAAACACTCTTGCGATCGTTGACCAAGGTTCCATCGATATCAAAAAAAACCGCTTTGACTTCCATCCTATCCCAATCTCCCCTTTTGTGATACAATGATTATACCACATTTCAGAAAGAGTGAGTAAATCATGCCTAAGAAAATCCTTGTTTTACATACGGGTGGGACTATTTCCATGCAGGCCGATGCTTCTGGCGCTGTTGTGACGAGTTCAGATAATCCCATGAACCATGTGTCCAATCCCCTCGAAGGAATCCAAGTCCACGCCTTGGACTTTTTTAACCTGCCAAGCCCCCATATCAAACCCAAGCATATGCTAGCCCTCTACCAAAAAATTAAAGAGGAAGCTGCTAACTACGATGGAGTGGTGATTACACACGGGACCGATACTTTAGAGGAAACAGCCTATTTCCTTGACACCATGGAAGTTCCCCACATGCCTATCGTTCTAACAGGGGCCATGCGCAGCTCCAACGAACTCGGTAGTGATGGTGTTTATAATTATCTGAGTGCTTTACGAGTGGCTAGCGATGACAGGGCTGCTGACAAAGGAGTTTTGGTCGTTATGAACGATGAAATCCACGCTGCTAAGTATGTTACCAAAACGCATACAACCAACGTCAGCACCTTCCAGACTCCAACACACGGTCCACTTGGTCTGATTATGAAACAGGAAATCCTCTACTTTAAAACAGCTGAACCTCGTGTTCGCTTTGACCTTAATCACATACAAGGCTTAGTCCCTATCATCTCTGCTTATGCTGGTATGACAGATGAGTTGATTGATATGCTTGATTTGGAACAATTGGACGGTTTGATTATCCAAGCCTTCGGAGCTGGTAATATTCCCAAAGAAACGGCTGAAAAGTTAGAAAGCCTTCTGCAAAAAGGAATCCCAGTCGCCCTTGTTTCACGATGCTTTAACGGTATTGCTGAGCCTGTTTATGCCTACCAAGGTGGGGGCGTACAGTTGCAAAAGGCAGGTGTCTTCTTTGTTAAAGAACTCAATGCCCAAAAAGCCCGCTTGAAACTCCTCATTGCCCTCAATGCCGGACTAACAGGGCAAGCTTTGAAAGACTATATGGAAGGCTAATACTCTTCGAAAATCTCTTCAAACCGCGTCAGCTTCCATCTGCAACCTCAAAACAGTGCTTTGGGCAACCTGCGGCTAGCTTCCTAGTTTGCTCTTTGATTTTCATTGAGTATAACTCCTTCTCTAAAAAGCAAAATCAGGAAATCTTCACGATTCCCTGATTTTTTCTATTTACGTTTTCGTGTTGAACGACGTTCTGTCAATCCATGAGGTAAGAGAACTTCACGTTCTTCCAACTCTTCCTTGTGCATAATCTTGGTCAACATACGCATACTAATGGCACCAAGGTCATAAAGAGGTTGGGCAATCGTTGTCAAGTTTGGACGGGTAAAGCGTGAGATTTGTGAATCATCACTAGTAATGATTTCAAAATCTTCTGGCACAGAAACACCCTTATCAGCCAAACCGTTCAAGACTCCTGCTGCCAACTCATCACCTGTCACAACTGCTGCAGTTGCATTTGATGAAATCAAACGCTCTGCTAAGGCGTAACCATCATCATAGCTATATTTAGATTCAAATACCAAACCCTCACTATAAGCGATTCCTGCTTTTTTCAAGGCTTCCTTGTAGCCAACTAAACGAACCTTACCATTAATGTCATCCACTAGCGGACCGCTAACGAAAGCAATACGCTCATTTTCTTTAGCAAGGTAACTCACTGCATCAATCGTTGCTTGCTTATAGTCAATATTGACACTTGGCAACTGGTGCTCAACATCGACAGTTCCTGCTAGAACAATCGGAGTACGTGAACGCGAAAATTCTGAGCGAATTTTATCTGTCAAGTGATAACCCATAAAGATAATGCCATCTACCTGCTTTGAAAAGAGGGTATTGACAACAGAAACTTCTTTCTCGTTATCTTCATCGCTATTAGCTAGGACAATATTGTACTTGTACATTTCTGCAATATCATCAATCCCCTTGGCCAAACTCGAAAAATAACCATTGGTAATATTTGGAATCACGACACCGACAGTGGTTGTCTTTTTACTTGCAAGACCACGCGCAACTGCATTTGGACGATAATCCAAACGATCAATTACCTCTAGCACTTTTTTACGGGTATTCTCTTTTACATTTTTATTGCCATTGACCACACGGCTGACCGTCGCCATGGAAACTCCAGCTTCACGGGCGACATCATAAATCGTTACTGTATCATCTGTATTCATTCCATTTCCTTTCTATATCATACCTCACGAGACTCCAAAAAAAGAGACGGTATGAAAATTTCGTTTTCATGATTCTACTTATTCCATTTTATCACTATTTGTAAACACTTTCAAGTATTTTTTGAAGATTGTTTGAAAAAATTTCATAGAAAGCTATGTTTATGAAGAAAAAATCACCTTTTCTTGATTTTTAATCCTATTTGCTGTATGATAAGGGAAAAGAAAGGGGGCAGAGATATGGCTTTTACCAATACCCACATGCGGTCTGCTAGTTTTGGCATTGTTACCAGTTTGCCTGATGACGTTATTGACTCTTTTTGGTATATCATCGACCATTTCTTAAAAAATGTCTTTGAATTGGAAGAAGAACTTGAGTTTCAATTGCTTAATAACCATGGAAAAATTACCTTCCACTTTTCAAGCCAACACCTCCCTACAGCCATTGATTTTGACTTTAACCATCCTTTCGACCCTCTGTAGCCCCCGAAAGTACTGGTTTTAGATATGGACGGTAGAGAGACTATCCTCCTCCCAGAAGAAAATGACCTATTTTAATACTCAATGAAAATCAAAGAGCCAACTAGGAAGCTAGCCGCAGGTTGCTCAAAGCACTGCTTTGAGGTTGTGGATAG